>JAFPEE010000167.1 GCA_017389705.1 Prevotella sp. | reverse complement strand
TCGTCGTACTTGCGGAGAACAGCATTGGCAAGGGTATTCAGAGGAAGTACACCCTGATAGTAGGCATCAACGGCATCTTCATTGAGCGTGATGACAGAAGGGATGTTATCGATGGTGGCCACAAGGGTATTGCCCTTCATGACGGGCTGAGAGATACGGAGGTCGAGCGGTTCATCATCGTACTTGCGATACTGTCGGATAGGTTGGGGCTTCACCCCGTCACGATTCTCCAGTGCTTCATGGCCAGCCTTATTCAGTAGATTGGCACCTCCCAGACCCACCAACAGCATCTTCAGGAGTGGATTCTTAACGAACATGCCCGCAAAGATGGCTGCTATCGGCATCATGTTATCGCCAAACTTCAGGTTACGCGACTTACCCGTGAACATACCTACAAGCATGTCCGGCAGCATGGCTAACACATAACCGAGGTTCTTGCCGACATCGCCAAAGCCATTCAGTCCGAGAGAATCGAAAATTCCTCCCCAGCCTGATACAGAAAAGTTCCCATTTTGTGGCGCATACTGTTGCTGCAAGGGCTGGGCGGCAGGCTGCACATTTTGAGAAATGTCACGTTTCTGTTCCGATTCTTTGGTAACCTCCTGATTATCAAAATGCTCACGAATGGCGAAGTGCATTTCACCTGCACGACGTAAATCGGCAGCATAATCAGGTATTTCAGGCAATTTAGTAACGCCAAGACCTAACTTCGGCTTCAGTTCCTTCGCATCAAAAAGCGACGCAGAATGATGCACTATCTTCTTTCCCAACTGGCTATCGGTAGCTTTAACTACCTCGCTGGAATAGGGATTTACACCCCTCGTCTCTTTGCGAGCCTCCGACAGTACATCCACATCGGAACTAAACAGTGCAGCACTCACCATCTGACTGACATCCATCTGCTGCCCCGATTTTCCCATCAAGGCATCACCAGCTAAACCAAGCCCCAAGTCAACCGCCACAAATTTGGACAGTCCGGCAAAAGAACTCACGCCTGTAACAGGCAGCGTCAGGGTCAAATCCGTCAGCGAACCGAGGGCTTTACCTGCTCCTTTCTCCAATAGTCCTGGATCATACCGCTCCACTATTTTCTTGTCGATATACTGCTGCAGTTCGGTAGTCGGCGCACTGACAAACGACAACAACGACGAGCGACGGGCTTCGTCGAGAATATAATCCACAGAGCCTTTGATAGGCGTCTTCTCCACCTCATAGTCCACCATTCGCATCGTCAGCCGATGGTTGACATACGCCATTGCAAGGTCACCACCCAGCTTCTCTGAGAGCTGCTTATACCGCACCTCGCCCACCTGAGCGACTGCCGCCGTGCGCCAAGCCTTTGCCAGCACCTCGATGTCGTGGCTCAGCTGCTTGTCCCGCGCCATCTCGGCACCCAGCTTCTCGATGTCCTTGGCAGGAACGTTCAGCGTCACACTCGTAGCATAGTCCTCCGATGGAGCCAAGGCATTCGTCAGCCCAAAGCCCGTAGAGCGCCCCGACACCACGGCAGCGTTTCGACTGTCAATATAGAAGTCCAGCCGCTTCGTCAGGTGCCTCTCGAAATACTTGTCGATACAATACTCCGCATCTATGAAATTCTGTAAATCCATACATATAGATATTATAGGCCCAGCAACTGTTGTCGCGTCTGCTCGATGGCCTTGTGATAGACACTCATCTGTTTGGGCCAGAAACGGGTGAGCCAGGAATCCTTTGAGATCTGGTCACTGATAAAAGCTATAGCCAGCTTACGGGTTATCTCAATAGCCGGCTCACCCTTCTCACGCCCATTAAACCAGGCCTTCGTCCAGCAACGGTTGCCCTCTGAATCGAAATACACCGAGGCAATCCGTCCCACATCGAAGCTCTTCACATCGACCTGAAGGCCAGCCAACGGGTCTATCACATAGCCGTCGGCTGCTGCCTGCTCACGAAGTTTTTTTTTACGTCGTCACCCCACGTCGAGAGATAGGTATCATGACGCAGGGCCATGTAGTTCAGGAAATCACCTATCAGCAGGTTCTGCACCTTCGATGCCAGTGGCGCACCCCGACTGCTCAGTCCCAGCGGATTCCCATAGTTGGGAATCGTCTCGAAAAAGTAACTGCGGTCTGCCGACTGTGCGAAGATGTTCCTGAGCGACTGTTCCATCCTTGCAGGAGGAACATAGCGCCCCAAGCGGATGTCGTTCATATACACGGGCAGCCAACGGAGCATCATCTGCAGCAGTTCCTCCTGATCTGCGTCGTAGTCCGTCTGCACCTTCACACCCATGTTGGCCAGCCGATAGTGTCCCTTAATGCCCA
This sequence comes from Prevotella sp., assembly GCA_017389705.1. Lineage (GTDB taxonomy): Bacteria > Bacteroidota > Bacteroidia > Bacteroidales > Bacteroidaceae > Prevotella. The sequence goes on along the minus strand of JAFPEE010000167.1, from coordinate 222 downwards.
TCGCCTCCAGCTGGGCAATGTTGCCGTAAATCATCGCCAGAAACTCCATCGGGTCAAGTACCTGGCCCTCACAGCTCACCTCGAAGTGCAGGAAGTTGCCACTTCTGGCAATCTGCTGTCCGGCGGTGACGGGCATACCGTAGGTGAGATACGCCTCACTCACATGGCCGTACTTCACCTCAAACTTGCCATACTTGGTGATGATATAGTTCTCGTGGACGG
>JAFPEE010000166.1 GCA_017389705.1 Prevotella sp. | reverse complement strand
TATGCCAAGAAGCCAAGCGGCCTCTTTGCCAGAATGGAAGCCAAGGTGGCTGCCTTCACCGTGTTGCAGTATATCAATCTTCTTAATCATAAGCCCATAGGGCAAGTTAAGTATGCATTATTTTAATTCAACCAACAGGTTACCTATTGTAATTCTCAAAAAGTTGACTTCAGCGCAACGGGTGCAACGGTATATACAGCAAAAACAAATACCACGACTAACGAAGTGGAGTTGACAGCAGTAACAGGTAGTCAGGTTCCTGCCAATACAGGTGTTATTCTTTATAAGGCCGGAGGCGGTGACATCACTCCTAATATTATTGCTGAGGCAACGGCATTTACTGGTGAGAATGCAAATAACGAACTAGTGGGTGTGACAGCAGAGACTACAGTATCCTATGGTCCAACAGATGGTAAGTATAACTACATCTTCCAGAAGCAAGATGATGTCTTGGGCTTCTATAAAGCAACAGGTGCAAAGATTCGTGCCAACCGTGCTTATCTGAGCGTAACAGTACCAGCAGCATCAGCTCCCCAAAAACTGAACATCATGATTAACAATGCAGGAACAACGGCAATCAGCGATGAGATTAAGGTGAACGCCGAAGAGTCTCAGGAAAAGGTATATTACAACCTCGCTGGTCAGCGCGTGGCTAATCCTACAAAGGGATTGTATATCGTGAATGGTAAAAAGGTCATTATCAAATAAGAAAAGGAGGACATCATAATGAAAAAGACATATATAAAGCCAACGTCAAAAACGGTTGTATTGAAAAGCAGAGCGGCTCTGCTCTCAGGCAGCAACTTTGAGACATATGAAAAAGATGCCAAATCTACTGGAGACTTCTACGACGATCCAGAATAATGGAATAGTCAATAAAGACAACATGACTGAAGCATTACAATTGCAACTAAACACATCTTATCAGGCACCTCGGAATGGGGTGCCTGATCAAGATGTTTCTAAAGTGCAGGAAGAGAATAAACGCTTGCAGGAGGAGAACAGCCAGCTGCAACAGGAGGTGGAGCGCCTGAAGCGCGTGAATGCCGATATGGAGCATCAGCTGGCGCGGGCTTCCTATAGAAGGATCCAGGATCTGATGGCTCAGCGTCATGCCGGCAGTCCTGCAGGATTGATCACCATGGTGTTTGGCGGTATCGTGGTAGCATTCCTGCTACTGTACTACGGCATGGGACTCATCGACTACTCGTTCCCGACACATGTCGTCGACGACGGTCCCGTCGTTGAACAGCGACGATAAACGGTGACTCAGACCTCAACAAAAAAGCAGTCTCACTTCGGTGGGACTGCTTTTCTAATGGTGTGTCAATGGGTCATGGGGTCGGTTCTTCGACCAAGGTCGAAGCGACTTCGTCGAGCGCTGCTGATCCACTTTTTTCTATACGACAGGTGTGCTGTTTGGTGCTGCGGTCGTAATTGATGCCCACAAGCAGGATGTTGTCGGCATACTCAGCGACTTTTGCAGGATACTCCTTGCGGCGGATTTGGTCAATAGCGGTGTCGGCATCCTGATTGACTTTCAGCTCAAGGATGATGGCGGGAGAGTCAACATGCTTACGGGGAATGAGGACAATGTCGGCAAAGCCTTTACCTGTTGCCAACTCACGATGCATGATGTAGTCGTTCTTGGCATAGTAGTAGGCGATGGACAGTACGCAGGCCAGAGAATTCTCGTCGTTATACGAAAGAATGCTGGTATTCTCGTCGTGGGCAACCTCTATGCCACGGGCTACAGCCTCACTGTCGCCGCTAAGCGTAGCCTGCAACAAATGCTCTGACTTCTGCAATGCATCTGCCACATGCTTCCAATTATTTAACTTGACGGCATTGACCATTTCACCTGCTACTTCGCGATTGGGTATCCAGCATTCATCCTTACGCCAGTTGTAACTAAGATAGCCTAAGTGAATGAGTACAGTAAATACGTCGTCCTTGCTATGAATGACAGACATGTCGTTTTTAAATCCAGTGGGATCAACCTGACAACATCCTCCAGCCAGCATACTGATGATATCGTCCTTTAACCCCTCGTAATTCATCTGGATATAGTCGGCAACAGTGTCGAAGGCTCCCGTTGAAGTCCAGAAACTGCGGCATCGGCCACTATAAAGAGCTTGCATGACCGAGTTGGGATTAAACATCGACAACTCGTCGCCTATCTGGTAGCCGTCGTACCATTTCTCTATTTCGTCAAAGTCCAGACCATGCTTGTCTGCCAAGTCGCGCACCTCATCTTTAGTGAAGCCGAAATAGGCAGCCATCCGTCGAGGTTCCACCATCGAATACTCAATGAAATTATTGAGGGCTGACTGGGTCTTATATTTCTTGATGGGCAAAATGCCGGTCATATAGACACCAGCGAAGGTCCTGATGGCATCGCCACTCTTGAACATTCGGCGGAGCCAGTCCACATAGAGATCCATCTCTTTAGTGTGAGGATCATATTCCCGGCAGATGGCATCCCATTCGTCGATGATGAAGATGAACTGCTGTTGTCTGGTCTCGCTGACGCGCAAGAGATAACTGGCCAGTCGCTCCTTGGGTTCCACAGGTATGTCGGGATAGGCACGGCTAATATCTGCCAGCAGGGCGGCATCGATTTTGTCAGCTATTCCACTCGTTTTCTCGCTGACAAAGTTGGTCATGTCGAGATAGATGACGGGATATTTGTTCAGGTGCCGTTCAAACGTCGGGTCACTGGCTATTGCCAAGTCGACAAACAGCGAGCGGGAGTCGCACGAATGGTCATAATAGGCACAGAGCATCTTGGCCGCCATCGATTTGCCGAAGCGGCGGCAGCGTGACACGCAACTGAAGCGGTTTTCGGTGAAAAGTGCCTCATTGAAAACGGCAATGAGTTGCGATTTGTCCACATACTCACCGTTCCTTACACTTTGGAATCCTGCATTGCCGACATTGATATATGCTCCCATACCTTATGATTTTGGCGCAAAGATACGACAAATACCTGAAACTGCCAAAATGTTTTAGCAGAAATTTACTTCTCCTTGGGTCCGTTGCGGAAGTGGCTGGGCGACATGCCGTAGTAGTCCTCGAAGATCTTGCTGAAGTAGAAGGCGGAGTTGAAGCCCGTCTTATAGGCCACCTCGCTGATGGTGAGGTTGGTCTCTTCCAACAGCTCCTTGCTCTTCTCCATGCGGATGCGGCGGATGTAGTTGTTGGGCGTCATACCCGTCAGCGTGTTCACCTTGCGATAGAAGGAGCTTCTGCCGAATCCGAGGCTACGAGCCAGCTCGTCGACATTCAGCGTGGGGTCTGTCATGTGGCTATAGATCCAGCTGTCGAGGGTTGTCAGGAACTTCTTGTCGCGCTCGTCCTTGATGACAGCCACCACAGGAGCCGCCTCGACAGCCGAATAGACGTTGCGTAGCTTGTCGCGCTGTTCGAGCAGCTGCGACAGGCGGGCTACGAGGGTACGGACGCTGAAGGGTTTCTGGATATAGTCGTCGGCACCAACGTGGAAACCACGCTCGCGCTTCAGGTCGTCGGTGAGTGCGGTAAGCAGTACGACGGGGATATCAGACAGCGAGGCGTCTTTCTTGATGCGCTGAGTCAGTTCGAAGCCGTTCATTACCGGCATCGCCACGTCGCTGAGGATGATGTCGGGACGCTGATCCTGAATCTGTCTCCAAGCCTCTTCGCCATTGGTGACATCCACCACCTCGAAGTAGCTGCGCAGCTCGTTGACCAGGAACTCGCGCACGTCGTTGTCGTCCTCGACAATGAGAAGCTGGCGGTTGTTAAGCGATGGCGGAGCCACCTCTTTGTAATCCTCGAGCCATTTCCCGTCATTTTTCTCCTCTATCACCGTCGTAGCGATGTCCTTGGCATAGACCATATTTTTATTGTAAAACACAAATATACACGAAAAAAACTGCATATTTTTTGGTCACTCTGCCAAAAAACGCTACCTTTGCAGTCATTAGGAACAACTAAAACTACAAGATTATGAAAAAGTATCTACTCGCCACCCTATGTTGCCTGCTAACCCTTGGTGCTTCTGCCCAGAAGTATGTCGGCGGCGACATCTCTATGCTGAAAAAATTCATAGATGAAGGTGCCGTCTACAAGGACAAGGACGGAAATACCGTCGAACCGTATGCTTTTATGAAGGCACAAGGCTGGAACTCCATGCGTGTCCGCCTGTTTGTCGACCCTACGAAGGCTACTGATAATGAGAAAAAAGAGGGTGTTATCCAAGACTTAGAATATGTCAAGGCATTGGGTAAGGCCATCAAAGATGCAGGTTTCAGCTTCATGCTCGACTTCCATTACAGCGACACATGGACCGACCCTGGCAAGCACGCTACCCCATCGGCTTGGAGCAGCATGACTGTAGCCCAGCTGACTCAGCAGATGTACGACTATACCAAGAGCTGTCTTGAGGAACTGGTAAGCGCTGGCGCAACACCCGACTTCATTCAAGTGGGCAATGAGATTACGACAGGACTGCTTTGGAATACCGGAAAGGTGAACTCCGACGGGACGGACACTTCGACGGGCTCTATGAAGAACCTCGCTGGCTATCTGGCAAGTGGCATTAGCGCCATCAATGATGTTTTCAAGAATGCTGGAAGCAAGCCCAAAATCATCATCCATACCGAGTTGCATTACTCCGAAGTGCTGCCTAATTTCTATGCGAATCTCGCCAAGTATCCTGATGTAAAATACGACATCATCGGTCTGAGCTACTATCCCGACTATCACGGAACCCTGACGGCACTTAACAGTCTGCTGAATACTTTCGAGACCACCTATCCCGACAAGCAGATCATGATCGTAGAAACGGGCTATGGCTTTGAGTGGTCACTTCCCGAGCCCAAGACGCAATACAAAAACCAATATCCTATCAGCGAGGAAGGTCAACGCACATTTGCCCAGAAGCTGGTAGAAATGCTCAACAAGCACGACAAGGTGACTGGTCTGTACTGGTGGTATCCGGAATACACACTGAACAACATCGTATTCAAGAATGGTAATGAAGACTGGAGCAAAAACTTTACCTCCGGTTATTGGAATGCCGCTCTGTTCCATTACAAGACCGGTAAGGCTCTTGCCGCCCTTTATGAGCTTAAGAACTTTAACACAAGTTCAGGAGTGAATGCTGTCAAAGCTGACAGCAAAGCCGATGAGGCATGGTACACGCTGGATGGTCGTAAGCTGACAGGAACGCCTACCGTCAAGGGCATCTACATCCATCAGGGCAAGAAAGCTGTGGTGAGATAAAGCAAAAGGAAAATACAAAAAGTTAAGGAGGATTTAATCCTCCTTTTCTTCTGTGATAACCTGTGGTCCACGGACCTTGTCCTGCTTCCCGAGACCTTTCTTGATTTCGATGTTCACACCATCGCTCAAGCCTGTGGTGACGGCCCGCCGCTCGTAGTCTTTCTTATCACCCGTACCTTTTATAATATATACGAAGGTCGAGTCGCCACTGAACTCAATAGCGCTCTCAGGAATGGTCAGCGCTTTCTCCACCTGTGCCAGCACAATCTCAGCATTGGCCGAATAGCCTGAGCGCAGCTTATCGTCCTTAGTCACCTTGACAGCAGCTTTGATCTCGAATTGGTTGGCACCATTGCTCTCAGTAGCCTTCGGCGAGATATACTCCAGCGCAGCATCGAACTTCAGGTCCTGCAAGGCACCAATGGTAATCTTCATGGGCATACCACTCACTAGCTGACCCACCTCTGTCTCGTCTATATTCCCACGGAAGATGAGGTCGTTCATGTTTGCCACGGAGGCAATGGTAGTACCATCGTTAAAGGTATTGGAGAGGATGACGGAGTTACCCACCTTGACAGGTACATCGAGGATGACACCGCTAATGGTAGAACGCACCAGCGTTGACGAGGCAGAGGCATTCGACTTTGACACACCGTCGCGCACCACTTGCAAGGCATCCTGTGCTGCCGCCAGCTCTTCCTTGGCCTGATGCAACTTCTGGCGAATCTTCTCATACTCGTCAGCCGACACCAGCTGTCTGTCATAGAGCGCTTTCTCGCGTTCATAGTCTGCTGTAGCCTGCTTCAGGTTGATGTCTGCCAGACGCACACGAGCCTCAGCGCTGGAAAGCTGTCCCATGTCAGGTATGACCTTCACCTTGGCAATCACCTCGCCCTGCTGCACATACTGGCCGGGCTCCTTCATCAGCTCAGTGATGATACCCGAAATCTGGGGCTTGATGTTCACCTCATTGCGAGGCTCTATCTTACCCGTAATGATGGTTGTCTTACGAACATCGTTCACCTCTGGTGTAAACTCGTTATACACCACCTCCTTGGGTTGGCTCTTCTGCCATAGGAACACGAATGTTCCGATGAAGATCAGGGCTATGACAGCCGCAATAATCAGTTTGCTGTACTTCTTCATACTCTTCCGTAATGCACAATGCATAATGCACAATGCACAATTATTTGTTAGTAAATGTTGTTTTAACGATGGATGTTAATAATTTGAGCAGTTCACGACAATCAGATAGCATACTTTCAGCCTCGCTCTTTGTCAGATAATCCGTTTCCTGCATTATTTCAAGCCAGTACTCTGTCTCATTAGCCTCTTTCAATGCAATATTCATCTTTGCACCAAAATCCGCCTTAGATTGACCTCGCATAGCCTCTTTCACATTTGTGCCGATACTTGTTCCACATCTAAGCATCTGCTTTGACATTACATATTCATTCTTATTGTCAACCAGATATTTATACAGATTGACACATCGAATAGCAAATGACTTGCTTTTCTGAACGATTAAGTTATCATTATCAATTCTCATTGTATAGTTATTTTTTATTTCTCATTGTCCATTATGAATTGTGAATTGTGCATTATGCATTATGCATTATGCATTGTCTACTCATCGCGCATCGCATCGACAGGCTTGATACTCATGGCTCGCGCCGCGGGAGCCAGACCAGCCAACACACCCATCATGGAGACCACAAAGGCTGCGAACAAAGCTGTCCAGAAGGTCACCTGAAAGTGAGCCTGCAGGATACCGTCCTCGGTATTCGCCAACTCCAGCATCTGCAGGATGAGCACACCGAAGAGGATGCCCGACATACCTGCCACCAGCGTCAGCACGATACTCTCCGAGATAATCTGCGAGAGAATCATGCGTGGTGTGGCACCAATGGCGCGGCGAATGCCTATCTCAGTAGTGCGTTCGCGTACTGTAACCATCATGATGTTCGACACACCAATGGCTCCTGCCAACAGGGTACCCAGTCCTACCAGCCAGATGAGGAAGTTAACACCGCGGAACAAGTTGTCGAGCAACTGGAACAGCACCTCGGTATTGAACACCATCACACCCTGTTCGTCCGTAGGGTCTATATAGTGAGCACGTGCTATGGTCTCACGAATGCGGGGCGCCAACTTGCTCATCACGACTCCTTTCCGACCAGTGACAGCAATCAAGTCGACCTCATTACCACGGTTGTACGTCTGCTGTACCAGCGTCAGCGGCAATGTCACCTTCTCTTCTGCCCGACCGTTGAAGTTCATGCCTCCACTGGCATTATAGTCCACCCCGATGACCTCGTAGTAGGTAGAGTCCACACGAATGCTCTTGCCACAGGGGTCGCCACCCTCTTTGAAGAGGTCCTTGTATATCTTCTTGCCGATGACACACACCTTACGATGCTGGCGTATGTCCATCTCATTGATGAAACGTCCATAGTAGAGCTTAGGCGACACGATGTTCGCATACTCAGGCGTCACACCCTGTATGCGGGGTGTTGTCTTCTGATCACCATAATAAGCCGTATTGGACGAGCCCCAGGCACTGAACAGTACGGGAGCGATGGCATCCAACTCAGGTACCCTTTGGCGCAGACGCTCAATATCCTTGTAGTCCATAGCCCACCAGCGACCTTTGCGGAAACCCTTATAGGCCTTGGTAGTCTGCTGCGCCCATATCATAGCCGTATTCTGAGCAAAGCCGTCGAAATTCTTGTTCAGCAGTTCCTTCAGTCCCTGGCCACCACCAATGAGGACCACCAGCATGAAGACACCCCAGAACACGCCGAAGCCCGTCAGCAAGGAACGTGACTTGTTGCGTGTCAGCGTATCCAGAATCTCCCTGTATGAGTCAATGTCTATTCTCATTTTTTTAATGCACAATGCATAATGCACAATGCATAATTAATCGTTATACTTTTTTACTCTCTATATCATGCGCAGCTCTGATTGTGCATTATGCATTATGCATTGTGCATTAATCAGCGCGAAGCGCTTCTATCGGTCGTATCCTACTGGCCTTGAAGGCTGGTATCAGTCCTGCTATCGTGCCAGCAATGACCATCACCATGGTAGCCTCAAAGCAGACATCCAGTCCTACAGTGGGATTGACAAACATGGTAGCCTGGAAAAGACCTGTGTCGATGGTGTCATGGCCCAGGGTGGCATCCATATACTCGTTGGCCAGCACACCCAGCACCATACCGATATAGCCAAAGAAAGTGGTGATAATCACACTCTCCACGATAATCAGTCTCAAGATGCTCCAAGGCTTGGCACCGATGGCCTTGCGAATGCCAAACTCATGGGTACGCTCCTTGACGGTAATCAGCATGATGTTCGACACACCCACAATACCACTCAGCAGGGTAAACAAGCCTACTATCCACAAGGCCGTACGGATAATGCCAATACCTTGCTCCATCTGCATATTCTGGGTATAGCGATTCCACAGCCAGATACTGCTCTCATCCTCAGGATGTGCCTGGTGGTTGGCATTCAGCCTACGCCGATAGTCGCCTTCAAAGTCCTCGTTGGCTGCCTCTGTCGTCAGTCCGTGGAAGGTAAACTCAATGTCTCCCGCATTGTCGGTATTGGCACCAAAGATGCCCTTGATGGTCGAATAGGCAGAAAAAGCCTGCGAGGAGCGGCTCTCCTCGTCTTTATAGATACCCACCACCTTGAAGGCAAAGCTGCCAACCTTCACGTATTTACCTATCAGCGTCTTATAGTCCTTGCGCTCCAGCTCCTTAGCCTGTTTATTGCTCAACACCACCACCTTACGCTTCTCACGCTGGTCTATCTCGTTGATGAAGCGACCATGCAATATTTCTATCTTGTCTATCTTGGTATGGTTGGGATAAACGCCCTCAATACTGGTACTAATATACTCATTGCCATTGGTAATGGTCTGGCTGGTAGTATACACTGCACCCACCTCGTCCACAATATGCTTGAACTCTGTATTAGTCGCAGTGATGTCGCGTGTCTGAAGATTAATCGATCGTCCCTCCTTCATGCCCTGATAGGCCATCGAGGTACGACCGCCAAACACCAGCATGGAGTTCGACAGGAATCGCTCACTCTGTTGCAGATTGGCATTGATGAGTCCGTTGCCTGCACCCAGCAGTACGATGAGCATGAAGATGCCCCATGCTACCGCAAAGCCTGTCAACGCAGTACGCAGCTTATTGCGCTTGGCCGTCTGTCCTATCTCTTTCAGTAGTTCTATCACCTCTCCTTGTGCTTTACTTTTCTATTACTCCGTCCTTGATGCGGATGACGCGGTTAGTCTGCTCTGCCACACCAGGGTCGTGCGTGACGATGATCTGAGTGATGTGCTCATCTTGATTCAGCCGTTTAAGCAGCTGCATCACCTCTACTGAGGTCTTGGAGTCGAGGGCTCCCGTAGGCTCGTCAGCCAGGATAATCTGGGGCTTTGTAATCAGCGCACGGGCTATGGCCACACGCTGACGCTGACCACCCGACAGCTCGTTGGGATAGTGCTCTGCCCAGTCCAGCAGACCAAGTCTCTCCAGGTATTCGAGTGCCATGGTATGACGCTTTTTGCGCGACACCCCCTGATAGAACAGGGGCAGCTCCACGTTCTCTACGGCAGTCTTGAACGAGATGAGGTTGAACGACTGGAAGATAAAGCCTATCATACGGTTACGGTACTCAGCAGCCTTGGTTTCTGAAAGGTTCCAGATGGGAGTCCCGGCGAGCTCGTAGCTCCCCGAGTCGTAGTTGTCGAGAATACCCAATATATTTAATAAGGTAGACTTTCCCGAACCTGAAGCGCCCATGATGCTGACGAACTCACCCTTCTCGATGTCGAGCGTGATGCCCTTCAGCACATGCAGCGGCTGAGCGCCCTGGTAGGTCTTATGGATGTCTCTTAAGTGTATCATTCTTTAGCTTTTGCCTTTTTGACGACAAAGATAGTCAGAAAGTTGCAAAATACAGCATATTTCCAACAATATTTTATCTTTTTGCCTAAGGATTTACGAAATCATTGCTCCCAAGCCTTGCAGACCTCCTCTATACCGATGCCCAACAGGCGCATCTGACGGAACAGTTCGGGCAGACGGTTGTCGATGAAGTCGCGTCGGCGCTCTGTCAGTATTTGCTCCTTGGCACCCGGCGACACAAAGTATCCCAAGCCGCGCTTATTATATATAATGTTCGCGCGAGCCAGCTCGTCGTAAGCCTTGACGGCAGTATTGGTATTTACCTCCAGGAGTACGCTGTACTCACGAACGCTGGGAATGCGGTCGTCGTCCTTGTACTTGCCTGCAAGAATCTCATCGCAGAGGCGGTCCGCCATCTGGATGTATATCGCTTTATCATTTGTGAAAGTCATAGTTTGTCCATTTATTAGTGATTAGTTGCATTCCTTTGAAGATACGGTACGAAGCCCAGTAGTTAAAGACAGAGAGCAGAGGCAGCACGACTGCGAGGACATAGCCCAAAGGGCCCACTTCTTGACGCACATAATGGTCACCTTCCCAGCTGGAGCTAAACATCTGGATGTGGCAATGGCCTGTCAGCCAAGCCAGAAACGACACAGACATGATCAGCACTAAGGAAGAAACCACGAAGGAATACTTGCGGAACAGCGTACCCCCCAATAGATAGAGCGAATGCATCCATACGATGAAAGCACATATAACAAAGGTATACATCACCATATACTCCAACGTGGACTCATGTTTAAAGACCTCTACAAAACCTGGCTCCATCGTATTCATTACCATCGGAACGGTAGATATCCACTCATCACCATTCACCAGTGCCCGATACACCATTCGCAACGTATCGCCAGCAACAAACGAGAGCGCTACGAAGAACGTCCAGACAAAGGTAACATACACCACTGCCGAGAGGAATTTCTCGAGGTTCGAGGCTGGCAGCATGAGGAAAGCCTCGCGACGTGTTTTCTTGTTCAAATCGTAGAACACCGTGCTGAGACCAACACCCAAAGCAATGAGAATGAAGATGGTGAAGAACTGCGAGATATTACTCAGTATGCTTGCCACATCGTTACCGAAACTCATGCCAAAGAACAACTGCTCGCCCAGGAAGACGCCTACCATATAGCCCAAGGTCCAAATCATCAGGCTGCGGAAGTTGACACCTACCACCCAGCGAAGCGTACGGCTAAATCTGTTGAAACTAAAATTATTCATACCTTATTAAACATTTACGTATTTACCAATAACCTGCGTACGGCAGAAGAGCATGTAGGAGAGCAAGAAGTTCAGCAGAGCCCATATGAGGAACAGCCAGTTGAAATATCTGTTATAATTCCACCACGTTGCGTTAACACAACCCCAAGTGAAGGATACCGTCAGAAACGTGAAGCCCACAATCAGCACCAAAGTCGTCAACAGCCAGTTGAACTTGCGCGAACGGAAGAAGTTTGCACCAAGGGCGTAGAACGAGTGCAGCCAAAGAGCCAAGATGACCAACCCACGTGCTAACTGTTGCTGCGAGTATTGAGGTATCGTATTCCAGCCATCGCTCACATTGTCTTTCAGCACTGACGTCATAAACACGACATAATCATGACCAAGCACCCAATGAATGACATACTGCAACAGGTCGGCTGCAAAGAAAGCCACCAGATAGAGCGGAATCAAAAGAATCCATGTGGCATAACGCATCAGGTATTTCTCGAGGTTCGAGGCAGGCAGCATCATCAGGTTCTGCCTGTCGTGCTTATTCTCCATGCTGTAGAACATAAACGAGGAACCCAACACAATGGTAACCAGGAATATGGCTATTACCATGATGCAATTCATCAGATAACCTGCGGCATGATGCTTATTAAGTATTGGGAAAAACAGGAAACCGAACAGCATGATGACGAATATCTGCAAGAAGGACTTCACGTAGTACCGCTTGTCGTAGGTCAGCGACCATCGCACCAGTTTTCCGAATCTATTGAAATTAAACTGAATCATAATCTTTATGAATTATGCATTATGAATTATGAATTATGAATTGTGCATTATGCATTAAATCCTCCCTTCGTTAACTGCATTGAACAGCAATTCGAGGTTCACCTGCGTCTCTGCGCTGTCAGCCTTGCGGGGAGCAATCACGGCATTACCCTGCAGCGAAGGCTCAGCATAGATGGCGTCGGCCATCTGGTCAGGCGTGCGATACTCGAAGGTGTACTTCTCAGAGATTTCTGCCACAGAAGCGTCGAGTAAGAGCTTCTGTGGCGAGAGAATCAGGATGTGGTCAAGCAAAGACTCTACGTCGTGCACCTGATGGGTCGAGATAATCAGCGTACGGTCTTCCGTCATATATTGGGCAATGACCTTGCGGAACTGCGACTTCGAGGGGATGTCGAGGCCATTGGTAGGCTCGTCCATCAGCAACAGTTTTGTCCCTGCAGCCAATGCGAACGACATGAAGACCTTCTTCTTCTGTCCCATCGACAGCGCATTAAGATTGACGTCCATCGAGATGTCGAAGTCATTGAGACAGCTCTCCAGCACTTCGTGACTGAAACGAGGATAGAATGGCGCATTGATTTTGACATACTGACGGAGTGACATAGCGGGCAGGTCGAACTCCTCAGGAACGATAAATATCTCCTGAAGGGTTTCGGGCTTGCGCTCTTTAGTTTCGATACCATCGAAACTTACGGAACCCTTCTTCGGGCGCAACAGGCCAGCAATGAGATACAGCAGCGTCGACTTGCCTGTACCGTTCTTGCCCAACAGGCCATAGATATTGTTTTCCTCCAGCGTCAGGCTGAAATCGTCGAATACCAGGTCCTTCCCGCCTGCGTACTTAAAACTGATGTTGTTTACTTGTATCATATCGGTAGTTATTATTGATTGTTACTAATTTCAAGTTTCAGCCCCACTACAAAGGCCATCTCAAAGCCCAGCATCATATTTGCCAGCACATAGGGCTCGACCATTAGTCCACAAATGAGCGCTGCTATGGGAATGATGACGGAAAGCACCATGTAACTCTTCGACTGGTAGAGCCAACTATACGGCATCAGATGGGCGCCGAAAATCATGGCATACACCATCAGCATCTTTTCCGGTACTGCCGAGAATACCCACATGGCAATCAGGATATAAAGTATCTGGTTGACGGAGAAGATGACACCCAGCTGAGTGAGAGGATTACCCTTGCCCTGAAAGTCTACCTTGATGACCTTTGAAATCATCCACGCCAACGGCAACAATGGAGCAGCACAGCAGAAAGTGAGCAGATTTTTGGTTTCTATAGGCAAGTCGGTCATAAATACAACTGAGACTGCTGCCCAAATGACAACTGAGGCCACAATGAAATGAAGGCCTTTCTTTTGACGGTTGGCACAATCCTGACGGAGTTCGTCAAGGGATTTTGCTTGCTCTGTAAATGTTACTTCCTTTGATTCCATTTCTTTTATCTTTAGTGAGTATTATTTCTTCTGTTGTACTGTACTACTTCAATAGTACACTGCAAAAGTAAGACTTTTCCTGGTTCCGACCAAACTTTTGCCTGACTTTTTTTCGATTTAACGCAACTTTAACATTTCCACCTTATTTATTTTAACGCATACACATAAGAATGGAAAAAGAAACAGCAATCATTGGCGCGGTTTTATCAAACGACGACGTAGATTTATCTATCACCGACGTGGATTTAACAATCATCGACGTGGATTTAGCTTTTGATACGGGCAGAGCTGTGTTCAGGACGTAGCAAAGAACCCTTTACAAGGCAGCAAAGGGACACTTAGGACGTAGGACCGCTTAAAACATAGGAATACTTAGAACGTAGGGAGTCCCCACATCATCTTCTCGCGCAGGGTTTTAAAATAGCGGGTTCCTGAGCGTTTGATGACCTGCACCCTATAAGGAGCTTTGCGCAGGGTAAGGCGGGTGGTGTCAGACAGCTTCTCGCTTCTACCGTCCAAGGCTACGAGGAAGTTGTGCGAACGCGACTCTACGGTAAGCTCTATCACCGAGTCTTCTGAGAATACGATAGGTCTTACATTCAGCGAGTGCGGAGCGACGGCAGTGAGCGAATACACATGGGTGCCAGGCACGATGATAGGACCTCCCACACTGAGCGAGTAGGCCGTAGAACCCGTTGGTGTCGACATGATGAGTCCGTCAGCCTGATAGGTAGTCAGCGTCTCGCCGTTGATGGTGGCATGGATGGTAATCATCGAGGCATTGTCGCGCTTCAGAATGGCCACATCGTTCAGCGCACAGGGATAGCCCTGCAGCGACTCACCGTTGGTCTCCACCTGTATGACTGAACGCGTCTCAACACTGTAGTCGTCAATAAAAAGGGCTGCTATGGTGTGCTCTATGTCACCGGCATGGATGTCAGCCAGAAAGCCCAGACGCCCCATGTTGATACCCAGAATGGGAATCTCCTTCTGTCCTACCATGCTGGCGGTACGCAGGAAGGTTCCGTCACCACCCATCGAGATGGCAAAGTCAGCCTCAAAGTCATCACCGTCAAAGATGCAGACACCCTCTACAGGCACCTGCTGCTCATCGGTCAGGAACTGGTAGAAAGCCTTTTCCATCAGCACTTCCGCCTTGCGTTCCATGAGGCAGGCCAGTATCTTTTGGACAGAAACCGACTTCTTAGGTTGGTAGGTGTTGCCAAAGATGGCAAACCGAAGTTTTCGTCTGGTCGTCATTTTTTTATCGCTTTTTCGCTGTTATTTGCTTTTTTTTGTCTATCTTTGCGGTTGCAAAGATACAAAAAGATAATGTAAACGCAAAAAACGAATCAATAAAATGACTAAACTAAGCGTAAATATCAATAAGGTAGCCACGCTGCGCAATGCCAGAGGTGGCAACAACCCCGATGTGCTCAAGGTGGCAAGAGACGTGGAAGCGTTTGGTGCACAAGGTGTTACTGTACACCCTCGCCCCGATGAACGCCATATCCGCTATCAGGATGTGCGCGACCTGCGCCCACTCATTCAGACAGAGTTTAACATCGAAGGCAACCCCATCGACTCTTTTACCCAGCTGGTACTCGAGGTGAAGCCTAACCAGGTGACGCTGGTACCCGACGGACACGACCAGATTACCTCCAATCATGGCTGGGACACTCTGGAGCATAAGGCTTTCCTCACTGACATCTGCAAGACATTCAAGGATGCAGGCATCCGTACCAGCATCTTTGTCGATGCTGACCCTCACATGGTAGAGGGTGCCAAGGCCTGTGGTGCCGACCGCATAGAGCTGTACACGGAGCCATACGCAGCAGGCTATGCCCAGAATCGTGAGCAGGCCATTGCACCCTTTGTTGCTGCTGCCAAGGTTGCCAAGGAGGTGGGACTGGGCCTCAACGCTGGTCACGACCTGTCGTTGGAAAACCTGGCCTACTACCATGAGCTCATTCCCTGGACCGACGAGGTATCGATAGGTCATGCCCTCATCTGCGACGCCCTCTATATGGGTCTGCAGGAAACCATCAAACAATACTTAGAAGCACTAAAATAAACTTTAGCAAGGACTACAGGACTAACAGGACAACTAATTAAACAGAAGAAGAAAAAGTCCTTTAGTCCTGTAGTCCTTGCCAGAAAAATATAAAAGACTATGAAAAAGGTATATGTATTCTTAGCTGACGGCTTCGAGGATGTCGAGGCCCTGATTCCCATCGACGTACTTCGTCGTGGAGGTGTGGATGTAACAACGGTAAGCATTTCAGACTTCCCGCTGGTGCAGTCGGCTCATGGCGTGAACATCGAGGCTGACATCATGTTCGAACAAGGCGACTTCACCGATGCCGACCTGCTGTTCCTGCCTGGTGGCATGCCCGGAGCCTCCAACTTGTATGCCCACAAGGGGGTCTGCAAAGCACTTGTCGACCAGGTTGCTGCAGGCAAGAAAGTAGCGGCCATCTGTGCCTCTCCCGCCGTTGTACTGGCTCCCCTGGGCATCCTGAACGGCAAGCGCGCCACCTGCTATCCTGGTTTCGAACAGGCCCTGACAGAGGCAACCTATACAGGCGAGCTCTTCACCGTCGATGGTAATGTCACCACCGGTGAGGGTCCTGCCGCTGCCTTCCCCTTCGCCTACGAGTTGTTGGCTCAGTTGGTGGACAAGCAGACCTCCGACCAGATAGCCGAAGGCATGCGCTATGTGCATTTAATGCAGAAATAGTTTTAGCAAGGACTACAGGACTAACAGGACAATATGTTATACGAAGAGCTATCCGAAAAGATCCTCAAGGCATACTTTACCGTTCTACGAAATTTAGGGACAGGACTCCTTGAATCTGTATATGAGAATGCCTTGTGCATTGAATTGGATGAACTACGTATTCCATACGTCAGGCAGAAACACCTCACCGTCACCTATTAAGGACAAAATATCGGAGATTTCATTGCAGACATTGTGGTAGATGACAAAATCATTTTGGAGCTTAAGGCTGTTGCAAGATTAGTTCCGGCCCACAGTGCGCAACTCATTAATTATCTTACAATAACACAACATCAAGTAGGACTATTGTTAAACTTTGGAGAAGGAAGAGACTACAAACGTGTTTGCTTAAAAGTCTAAGTCCTGATAGTCCTGTAGTCCTTGCAAAAAAGAAATATGGAAGAATATGTAATCATCGTAGCAGGAGGCAAGGGCCTGCGCATGGGGAGCGACATTCCCAAGCAGTTTCTGCCGATAGGTGGGAAGCCGGTGCTGATGCGGACACTTGAACGGTTCCGCGAGTACTCTCCTACTCTGCAAATCATCCTCGTGCTCCCTAAGGCTCAGCAGGACTACTGGCGACAGCTCTGCCAGCAATACCAATTCCCCCTCCCTCAGCAGGGAGGGGAGAGGGGTGGGTCTTACCTCTTGGCAGATGGCGGCGAGACACGCTTCCATAGCGTGCAGCATGGCTTAGCGCTCATCCCTGACGATGCCAAGGGTGTGGTGGGAGTGCATGATGGTGTTCGCCCTTTCCCCAGCATCGACGTTATCCGCAACTGCTACGAGACAGCCCGAACTGCAAAGGCCGTCATTCCCGTTATCCCTGTCGTGGAAACCCTCCGACAAATTATTAGCAATGACTACAGGACAAACAGGACTGCTGAGCAAACAGAAGAAGAGAAAAAAGTCCTTCAGTCCTGTAGTCCTTGCCAAAAAACATCACAGACGGTACCACGCGACGACTTCCGCTTGGTACAGACACCGCAGACCTTTGACATCCAGCTCCTCAAGGCCGCCAACAAGCAACCCTACAACGATGGCTTTACCGACGATGCCTCTGTCGTGGAGAGCTTTGGACACACCATTACGCTTGTCGAGGGCAACCGCGAAAACATCAAGATAACGACTCCCTACGACCTGAAAATCGCTGAAGTACTACTTCAGGAGTAAAAGTCCCTGCAAAAAGAAAAAAAAGTCCTTCAGTCCTGTAGTCCTTGCAAAAAAATATGGATATCCTGCAACAAGACATACAATACCTGCCGGGGGTAGGTCCCTCGCGCAAAAAGATGCTGGGCGAGGAGTTAGGCATCGCAACCTACGGCGACCTGTTGCAGAACTATCCTTATAAACACGTTGACCGCAGTCGGCTCTATAGCATTCGTGAGCTGACAGGCGATATGCCTTTCATACAAGTGAAGGGTACCATCCTGAGTTTCGAGACCTTTAAGATGGGAGCCCGCAAAAAGCGTGTAGTAGCCCATTTCACCGATGGCAGCGGCAAGGTGATGGACCTCACATGGTTCAACTATGCCGACAGCGCCATCAA
Source organism: Prevotella sp. (assembly GCA_017389705.1). Lineage (GTDB taxonomy): Bacteria > Bacteroidota > Bacteroidia > Bacteroidales > Bacteroidaceae > Prevotella. Next base: position 57,069 of record JAFPEE010000166.1, on the reverse strand, counting down.
GAAATACAAGATAGGTACCGAGTACGTGGTGTTTGGTCGTCCACAGGTCTTCAATGGGCGCATCCAGGTGGTACACCCTGACATGGACGAGGCCGACAAGCTGGAGTTCTCCTCCATGAACATGCTACCCTACTACCACACCACGGAGAAGATGAAGAAGGCAGGTTTCAACTCACGTGCTGTCGAGCGCCTGGTCAAGACACTGCTCGACGTGCTGAAAACCCCGTTGGCAGAGACCCTGCCCGACTTCATCACCCAGAAGCTGCACCTGATGTCGCGTGACGAGGCCCTGCGCAAAATACACTATCCCCAGCATGCCAAGGAACTGGAACAGGCCCGCGTCCGACTGAAGTTCGAGGAGCTTTTCTATGTCCAGCTCAATATCCTCCGCTATGCCAGTGACCAGCGTCGCAAATACCGCGGCTATGTCTTCAGCAAGGTAGGCGACCAGTTCAACGGCTTCTACCACAACAACCTGCCCTTCCCCTTGACGGAGGCTCAGAAGCGTGTCATCCGCGAGATTCGTAAGGACATGGGGTCAGGACGTCAGATGAACCGCCTGCTGCAAGGCGATGTAGGCTCCGGCAAGACGCTGGTGGCTCTCATGTCCATGCTCATTGCCCTGGACAATGGCTATCAGGCCTGCATCATGGCACCTACGGAAATCCTGGCAGAGCAGCATCTGACCACCATCATGGAGTTCCTGAAGGACATGGACATCCGGGTAGCCCTGCTGACAGGCATCGTCAAGGGTAAGCGTCGACAGGAGATTCTCGATGGTCTCTTGGACGGCACAGTACACATCCTCGTAGGCACCCATGCCGTCATCGAGGATACCGTCCAGTTTGCCCGTCTGGGCATGGTGGTGGTCGACGAGCAGCACCGCTTTGGTGTGGCCCAGCGTGCCAAGCTGTGGAGCAAGAGCGTGAACCCGCCTCACGTGCTGGTGATGACCGCTACCCCCATCCCCCGCACCCTGGCCATGACGCTGTATGGCGACTTGGATGTCAGCGTCATCGATGAGCTGCCGCCAGGTCGTAAACCCGTTGTCACCCAGCATGTCTACGACCGTTCCATGCCCTCGCTCTACGATGGCATCCGCAAGCAAATCAACCAAGGCCGGCAGGTGTATATCGTGTTCCCCCTCATCGAGGAGAGCGAGAAGATAGACCTCAAGAATCTGGAAGACGGCTTTGCCGTGTTAACTCAGGTTTTCCCTGAGTTTAGATTGAGCAAGGTTCACGGCAAGATGAAGCCTGCCGACAAGGAGGCCGAGATGCAGAAGTTCGTCCGTGGCGAGACACAGATTCTCGTGGCTACCACCGTCATTGAGGTGGGGGTCAACGTACCCAACGCCTCTGTCATGGTCATCCTCGAGGCCCAGCGCTTTGGCCTTAGCCAGCTGCACCAGCTGCGTGGACGTGTAGGGCGTGGTGCCGACCAGTCCTACTGCATCCTGGTCACCAACCACCAGCTGGCCGAGGACACCCGCAAGCGCATCGACATCATGTGCGAGACCAACGATGGCTTCCGCATTGCCGAGGCCGACCTGAAGCTACGTGGCCCTGGCGATCTGGAGGGCACCCAGCAGAGCGGCATGGCCTTCGACCTGAAGATAGCCGACATTGCCCGTGATGGTCAGCTGGTACAGCTGGCACGTGACGAGGCTCAGGCCATCATTGACGATGATCCTACCTGTGTCTCAGAACGTTATGCCATGCTATGGAAAAGGCTCCGCGAACTAAAGAAAACAAACATCAATTGGGGTGTTATCTCATAATTATCAAATAATTATAAGTGTTAAAAGACCTCTAAAGAGTGTTAAGAGCCTTGTGCTTTATAAAATTTTTCGTACCTTTGCACCGTTTTGTTATCAAAACCAAACAATTTCGTAACCGAAACCAAACATTTATAATGAAGATATTGAAGACATTTGCATTTCTGGCTTTAGCAACGATTAGTGCCCTCCCGGTAAGTGGACAGGACCTATTGGCACGCCAGGCACCTGTTGACAGAAAGATGAAAGCAGTGGACAGTGTTGCCCTGCACCGACTGATAGAGATTGAGAGCTTTGACTCTCCTTCTGCCGACCTTTACGACGATTGGGATAACCTGCACGCTCACAGCCGTGTGACAGAGATGCCCGATACGTTCCGCATCTCCCTCAAGAATTTCTGCATGCCCACCACCAGCCGTGTGCTGACCTCTAACTTTGGTCCCCGCTGGCACCGTCAGCACAAGGGACTGGACATCAAGGTCTACATTGGCGACACCATCCGTGCAGCCTTTGCCGGTAAGGTACGTGTGGTACGCTACGAAGGCCGTGGCTATGGTAAGTATGTAGTCATCCGCCACGACAATGGTCTGGAGACCTACTATGCCCACATGTCCAAGCAGCTGGTTGAAGAAGACCAGGAGGTTCGCGCTGGCGATCCTATTGGTCTAGGTGGCAATACCGGTCGTAGCACTGGTTCACACCTGCACTTCGAGACCCGCCTCTGTGGTGTAGCCCTGAACCCCGCTCTGATGTTCGACTTCCGCAATCAGGATGTGGTCGACGACTACTACGTCTTCCGCAAGTCTACCTATCAGAAGGAGTCTTTGGCAGCCACCCGTCTGCGTGGTGTCGGCGGCATGAACTTTGGCTTTACCGACAATATCGACGAGGAGGAAGTCGAGCTGGCTACCGCAGCCCCTGCAGCATCTTATGCTCAGGAGACCCGCTTCCACAAGGTGAAGCGTGGCGAGACGCTCTACTCTATCGCCAAGCATCGTGGCACAACGGTGGAGGCCATCATGAAGCTGAACCACCTGAAGAAGAATTCCAAGCTGAGAGCTGGTCAGATTTTGAAGTTCAACTAATCAAGAACATAGCATAAGCGGGGACCCATCGGTTGGATGGGTCCCCGCTTCCTTTATCTACCTATTTATATTATATCCTTACTTAATCACATAAGCACCCTTGCTCTTCTTAAACGCCTTCAGGCGAAGTGTATGACTGGTATGGTCGAAGTACTTATTGGAGTTGACGGCCTTTCCTTTGACACGTGTCTCAAAATGCAGATGCTCCGTAGTAGCCCGCCCTGTGCGTCCCGTCAGGGCTATCACCTGCCCAGCCTTCACATAGTCACCAACCTTTACCAGGTTCTTTGAGTTATGGCTGTAGTAGGTCTCCAAGCCATTGGCATGCTGAATACGGATGAGATTTCCATAGCCATGATAGTCAGCCGAAAACACCACCTCACCATCGAAGGCGGCCAGTATCTTGTCGTTGGGCTTTGTCTTGATGTCAGTACCGGAATGATGTCTTTTCCCGCCATAGGGACTAATCACCTTGGCCCCAGGCAGCGGATAAGCCCACCACTGACTGCTGTCGCGCTGTCCTTCCAGGGAGGCCACACTCGACTGTGCACAACCCGTCAAGGCCACCAGCAACACCATTCCCAACAAAGGAAACTTGATCTTCATATTCAGGGCTCCTCTATATCGTCCAGATACTCGATGTCATCCAGGTCATCGATGTCATCCATCTCCACATATTCTATATCTTCGTCTTCACCCTCCTCGGCCAGCTCTTCGGCAAAGCGTGTCATGTCCTTGTCGCGGTGTACCAGCGTGTCCTCTGCCATGACAGCAGCCAACTTGTTGCTCTCAGCGTTCAGCTCGCGCCACAGCACATCCTTCAACTCGTCCAGTCCCATATTGGCCACAGCAGAGATGAAGACGCAAGGCAGGTCCTGTGGCAGGGTCTCGCGCAACATCTCTATCAGTTCCTCGTCCAGCAAGTCACATTTGGTGATGGCCAGCACACGGTGCTTGTCCAGCATGTCAGGGTTGAACTGTCCCAGCTCGTTGAGCAGAATCTCATACTCGCGTTTGATGTCGTCAGTATCGCCAGGCACCATAAACAGCAACAGGGAGTTACGCTCTATATGGCGCAGGAAGCGCAGCCCCAGACCCTTACCCTCTGAGGCTCCCTCTATGATGCCTGGGATGTCAGCCATGACGAACGACTTGCCGTCACGATAGCCCACGATACCCAGCGAGGGCTCCATGGTGGTAAAGGGATAGTTCGCTATCTTTGGACGGGCATTCGACAGAGACGACAGCAGGGTCGATTTTCCCGCATTGGGGAACCCCACCAGACCGACGTCTGCCAGCAGCTTCAGCTCCAGGATGACCGTCATCTCCTGCATGGGTTCACCTGGCTGGGCATAGCGTGGTGCCTGGTTGGTAGCTGAACGGAACTGGAAGTTACCCAGTCCGCCGCGTCCACCTTTCAACAGCACAATCTCCTGACCGTCATAGGTCACATCGCAGACATACTTACCCGTCTCAGCATCGTAGACCACCGTACCGCATGGCACGTCAATATACACATCCTTGCCGTCAGTGCCGTGGCACTTGTCCTTACCGCCATTGCCACCATGCTCAGCAAAGATATGGCGCTCATACTTCAGGTGCAGCAGGGTCCAGTAGTTATGGTTGCCACGCAGGATGATGCTGCCACCCTTGCCACCGTCACCACCGTCAGGACCGCCATTGGGGTTATACTTGACATGGCGAAGGTGCATAGAACCTCGCCCGCCCTTGCCTGAACGACAAAGTATCTTAACGTAATCTACGAAATTAGATTCCATCAATCACCTGTTGTATATCACTGAAGATGCGCTCCAAGGTACCATGACCGTTGATGTGGTAGTGCAGGCCTTCCTTCTTGTACCACTCAATGAGGGGCTGCGTCTGTGAGTGATACACCACCAGGCGCTTCTTGATGGTCTCCTCGTTGTCATCAGCACGTCCACTCTCCTTTCCACGCTTGATGAGACGCTCCATCAGCTCAGCCTCAGGTACGTCCAGCTCTATCATGGCTGCCACCTTGTCGCCACGCTCGTCCAGCATCTTCTTCAGAGCCTCAGCCTGAGGAATGGTACGGGGGAAACCGTCGAAGATGACACCCTTATGACCACGACCATAGGAGTCGTAGACATTAGCCAGTATCGAGATCATCAGCTCGTCGGGAATCAGGTTACCCTTGTCAATGTAGCTCTGGGCAGTCTTGCCCAGCTCTGTTCCTTTCTTAATCTCACTGCGGAGCACATCACCCGTGGAGATGTGTCCCAGTCCGTAGTGCTCTATCATCAGATCACTCTGTGTGCCCTTACCTGAGCCAGGAGCACCAAAAATCACAATATTCTTCATATGAATTCTCTTTTCCTGTTTATCCTGTTTAATGTTTGTTTCTTTTCCTTTATACCACAAATCTGTCATAAGGTCACTCTTCCGAGCTTCCACATCGCTGGGCATGTAGGGTAGTTTGATATGTCTCATCGCTTCAATGTTACCTTTATCCCTCAACCAATGAATAAATTTCCTTCAGATAGCGCCCCTGCTGGTCGTAGTCCAGCCCATAGCCTACAATGAAGTCATTAGGGATGGAGAAGGCGGCATACTCAATATCCAGTTTCTCCTCCAGCTTCTCGGGCTTCACGAAGAGCGTACAGATGCGAACCGATGCTGGATGGCGCGCAGCCAGCTGCTCTAACATCTGCTTCATAGTGCGTCCGGTATCCACGATGTCTTCCACGATGATGATGTCGCGTCCCGTCAATGGCTCATTGATTCCGATGAGCTCCTTGACCTTGCCCGTCGAGGCCGTACCTTCATAGGAAGCCAGCTTCACAAACGTGATCTCGCATGGCAGCGTCATTTCGCGCATGAGGTCAGCGGCAAAGATGAACGACCCGTTCAATACGCAGAGGAGCAGCGGATTCTTGCCTTCCATATCCTTGCTGATCTTCTGTGCCAGTTCCTTCACACGCTGCTTGATCTCCGCCTCCGGAATAGACGTTTTAAACGTCTTATCTTTAATTGTTACGATGCCCATAATACAACAAATTTGAAAATTTGATGCAAAATTACTAAATTTTCGGCAAAGAATAGGTATTGATTAGCATATTTTTCGTATTTTTGCAGCTAAAATGAAGATATTTACAAGTGCTCAGATACATGAGCTGGACAAATTCACCATCGAAAACGAGCCTATACCCAGTCTCGATCTCATGGAACGTGCGGCCAGGGCACTGACCCAGACCGTCACCAAGCTCTATCCTTCCTCCACCCCTATGGTGGTCTTTGCCGGACCAGGCAACAATGGAGGCGATGCCTTGGCCATGGCACGCCTGCTGGCCGAGAAGGACTATCAGGTCAGCGTCTACCTGTTCAACATCAGTGGTAAGCTCTCTCCCGACTGTGCGGCCAACAAGAGTCGCCTGCAGGAGTGTAAGCGCATCCAGAACTTTGTCGAGGTCATCGAGGAGTTCGACCCGCCACGGCTGGAGCAGCACATGGTGGTCATCGATGGTCTCTTTGGCTCAGGCACCAACAAAGCCCTGGCCGGTGGCTTTGCCTCACTGGTCAAGTATATCAATGCCTCTCCGGCACAGGTGGTCAGCATCGATGTACCCTCAGGTCTCATGACCGAGGATAACGCCTATAATGTCCGCGCAAACATCATCCGCGCCACCACTACCCTGACGTTGCAACAGCCTAAGCTGGCCTTCCTGTTTCCTGAGAACCAGGCTTTTATCGGACAGCTACGCGTGTTAGACATCCGCCTGAGTCAGGAGGGTATCAACCAGATAGAGACCGCCTACTCCGTCATTGAGGAAAGCGAGGTGCGCCAACTGCTCATGTCGCGCAACCCCTTTGCCCACAAAGGACAGATGGGCCATGCCCTGCTCATTGCCGGCAGCTACTGCATGGCAGGAGCCGCCATCCTGGCAGCACGGGCTTGTCTGCGTGCCGGTGCTGGTAAGATTACCGTCAACTCACCCAAGCGTAACATACCCATTCTCCAGATGTCCGTCCCTGAAGCGGTCATCCAGAACAACAACGAGGACACCATCTTTGCCGAGGCTGTCGATACTGAGGACTACGATGCCGTAGGCATTGGCCCAGGTCTGGGACAGAGCGAGCAGACCTCCATAGCCCTCATTGCCCAGTTGCGCCGCACACAGTGTCCGATGGTGGCCGATGCCGATGCACTGAACATCCTGGGCAACCACCCTGCCTGGCTGCAACAGCTGCCACAGGGCATCATCATGACACCCCATCCCAAGGAGTTCGACCGCTTGGACGGCCACTCTGCCGACAGCTATGAGCGCCTTAACAAGGCTCGCAACATGGCACAGCGCCTCAAGGCCTATATCATCCTCAAAGGTCATTTTACCGCCATCTGCCTGCCCACCGGACACATTCTGTTCAACCCCACAGGCAATGCCGGCATGGCTACTGCCGGCAGTGGCGATGTACTGACAGGCATCATCACTGGCCTGCTGGCACAGGGCTATAAGCAGCAGGATGCCTGCGTTCTGGGTGTCTATCTCCATGGACTGGCAGGCGACCTGGCAGCCCACGACCTGGGTGAGGAGAGCCTGCTGGCCAGCGATATCATCCGCTATCTATCACGAGCTTTCAAGAGACTGAAAGAATGAAGAACCTTCTATACTTGCTGAGAGGTTGGGCCGTGGCATCCCTTTTCCTCCTGACTGCTGCCCTGCCTCTACAGGCGCAGACCTACTATCTGCCCAAGACTGCCCTGAACATCCATCTGCTCATCGAGAAGCAGACCTACACTCCTGGGCGTTTCTCGCGCTATGCCGAGAAATACCTGCGCATTTCTGGTGTCAGCCAAGACCAGCAGGTCAGCCACCGCATCATCGGTTGCGATGTCACCACCTTGGGCGTACGCGACACCACCAAGTGCTTCACGCTCCGCCTGAAGGGTAAGAGCGAGTCTGCCGACATCCGCCTCAGCGACGACGGTATCCTTCTCTCTATCAATACCGATCCCCTCACCCCCAGCTCATCATTCATCACTCAACACGCATCACTTAACACTCAGCGCGCATCACTTAACACTCAACACTCATCACTCCTCTCTGCAGAGGTGCTCGCTGCCGGCAGCACTGCCAAGATGGCCGAGCTCACAGCCCAGCAGATTACCGAGCTGAGGGAGCGTCGTCAGCTGTTAGCCACTGGCGAGGCTGACAACATGCCACAGGACGAGCGTCAGCTGCAGCTCATGCTCAGCGAGCTCGACAGCCAGTGCAATGCCCTGACCAGCCTCTTTACAGGCACCATCCGCCGTGACACCACAGCACAGGAGGTCACCCTCTGCCCTGAAAAAGAGATGGAACGCGAGGTTGTCTTCCGTCTCTCTCGTCGTTTGGGACTTGTCGACAAGGACGACCTGGCAGGTGTACCTTATTATATCACGCTGAAGAACCTGAACCCCACAGAGGAGGTTCCCCTGCCCGAAAACAAAAAGGGCGAAGGGCTCTATGCCAACGTCCCCAGCACCTTACAGCTCACCCTCCAGCAGGAGGACCAGCCCCTGGCAACCTTCCAGGTACCCATGGCCCAGTTCGGCTTTGTCGAACTCCGCGAGGCCAGCCTCTTCAAGCGCTACCACACCACCCTGCAGCTCCATCCTGCCACGGGTGCCGTAGTCTCCTGCCATTTCACAGAATAAGACCCAGACAAAATGAAAAAAATAGTAGGTATTCTCCTTTTAGTAGCCTTGGCTGTTATGGCACAGGCTCAAACCAAGATTGTTGTCATCTCCGATATCCATGTGATGGGCCATGGCCTGCTGGTTAATGACGGCCCTGCCTGGCAGCAACACCTGGCCAAAGACCGTAAGATGCTGGACAAGAGCCGTGAGCTGCTCGATGCCATGGTGGAAAAGCTGAAGACCGACATCAAGCCCCAGCTGGTGCTGATTACTGGCGACCTGACCAAGGATGGCGAGCTGGCCAGCCATGAGTATGTCGTCAGCAAACTCGATGAGCTGCGTGAGGCAGGCATCCATACGCTGGTCATTCCCGGCAACCATGACTTGGGCAATGCCAATGCCGTCACCTACGATGGTGACAAGAAAACCAAAGTCGCCGTACCCACACAGGCTCTCTTTGCCAAGCTGTATGCCAACTATGGCTATGACGAGCATGCCGACCGCGAGAATACCACCCTCACCTACACCAATGAGCCCATCCCCGGACTGGTGGTCATCGGCATCGACTCTGGCGAGAATGGCTGGCTGTCGAACATGACGCTCAACTGGGTATGCAACAAAGCCATGGAAGCCCGCAAGGCCGGCAAGCAGGTGGTGGCCATGATGCACCATCCCCTGTTCCCCCACTTCCATGGCGTGGAGAAGTTCGTGAACACAGCCGTCATCAGCGACTATGAGCATGTACGCAACCGACTGGCTGACGCAGGCATCGGCATCATCTTCACAGGCCATTTCCATACCTCCGATATCGCCAAGGACTACAATGCCGACCTGTCCAAAGCCATCTACGATGTGAACACAGGCTCGCTCATCTCCTACCCTTGCGACTATCGCTTGGTGACGGTATCGCATGACCTGTACACCTGGAACATCACCACAGGGCATATAACCCATCTGCCCGACGATGCCCACTTCAGCACCACCAGCAAGCAACGGCTGATGGCCAGTGTGAAGCACCACCTGTCATCCAAGAACAACGCACTGAGCCTGTTTGCCGACCATGCTGCCGACTGCTTCATCATCCATGCTGAGGGCAACGAACACCAGTCGCCCATGGGACAGGAGATGCTAAAGACGCTGGAAGGCATGATGCAGGAGGCGGAGCAGTTCACAGAGATGGTACCCAAGCTGAAAAACAAAATCGCCGATGTCGAGAAGATGATGCATAGCATCCTCAAGGACATCAGCGAGTATGGCGTACCAGGACGTGAGAATCAGACCGACGACCTGACGCTGGTTATCGAGTTGCCTAAGTAATTTTGCCATCTCCACATGGCAGTTCAGGGAGAGGAGTTGCCGTGGGTATTGGGAAAATGCATTGTTAGGGGAAAATTGCGGGGATTAATGAATCGTAATCTTTTTCTGATTCACAAAAATTAGCTAACTTTGCAGTCGCAATTCTTAAACCTACAATTAGAAATGTTTCATATTTACAAAGGGTACGAGCTTGTAGAAGCCTACCACAACATGCGTATGGGCCGCCGGTTCCATCCGAGCGGAGCCTTCAAGAAGACCGCACAGGCCATCATCGTTCTTATCGTCACACTCCTGCTATGGAACGCCCCCGCCAACATTTTCGGCATCGAGGGACTCACCGTAGTACAGCAGCGCATCATCGCCATCTTTGCCTTTGCCACCCTGATGTGGGTGCTCGAGGTGGTGTCGTCGTGGGCCACCAGTGTGGCCATCATCGGACTGATGCTACTCTTCGCCTCAGACTCCGGCATCAAGTGGATGTGCGACCCTGAGGAGGTAGGACAGCTGCTGTCGTACAAGTCGGTCATGGCCACTTTTGCCGACCCGGTCATCATGCTGTTCATCGGCGGATTCATCCTGGCCATCGCTGCCACCAAGACAGGGCTGGACGCCCAGCTGGCCAAGGTACTGCTGAAGCCCTTTGGCAACAAGAGCGAGAACGTGCTGCTGGGTTTCATCCTCATCACGGGTCTGTTCTCTATGTTTGTGTCGAACACCGCCACAGCAGCCATGATGCTGACCTTCCTGACACCGGTCTTCCGTCAGCTGCCCCCAGAGGGTAAGGGTCGCATCGCCATGGCGCTGTCCATTCCCCTGGCTGCTAACCTGGGGGGTATGGGAACGCCCATCGGCACACCGCCAAACACCATTGCCCTGAAATACCTGAACGACCCCGAGGGGCTGAACATGGGACTGGGCTTTGGCGAGTGGATGATGTTCATGACACCGCTGGTAATCATCCTGCTGCTGGTGGGCTGGTGGATACTGAAGACGCTGTTCCCCTTCTCGCAGAAGACCGTCGCCCTGGAGATTGAGGGCGAGATGAAGCGCGATGCCCACACCTATATCGTCATCATCACCTTCTTCCTGACAGTAGCCCTGTGGCTGCTCGACACAGTGACAGGCATCAACTCCTATACCGTGGCCCTGGTGCCCTTTGTCATCTTCGCACTGACAGGTGTCATCAACAAGCGCGACCTGGAGCAGATCAACTGGTCGGTCATCTGGATGGTGGCTGGTGGCTTTGCCCTGGGCTATGGCCTCAACGCCTCCGGTCTGGCAGCGAATGCAGTGAAGAGTATTCCCTTTGGCGACTTCTCGCCCCTGCTCATCCTCCTGCTGTCAGGAGTCATCTGCTACCTGCTGTCCAACTTCATCTCCAACTCGGCTACCGCAGCCCTGCTGATGCCTATCCTCGCAGTGGTATGCTCGGCCATGGGCGACAAGTTGGATGCCATCGGAGGTACCCCCACCGTACTCATCGGCGTGGCCATCGCAGCATCGTCAGCCATGGTGCTGCCCATCTCTACCCCACCGAATGCGCTGGCCTATGCCACCAACCTGGTGCAGCAGAAAGACATGTCGAAGATGGGACTCGTCATGGGTATTCTGAGCATGCTGTTTGGATATATCTTATTATATATTTTGGGTACCATGCACGTGTTTTAAGGGCTCTATTTAACAAACTGTAACTTTTTACGGAAAATATTCGGGAATTTCCTTTGTCGTTTCAAGGAAATTCCCGATATTTGCGTTGTGAAACTAACAGAATGACAATATAATCTATTAACTAAATAACTTTTACTATGAACGTAGAGAAGATTATGCAGGACCTGGAGCGCAAGCATCCGGGAGAGTTAGAGTATCTGCAAGCAGTACGTGAAGTGTTAATCTCGATTGAGGACGTGTATAACCAGCACCCCGAATTCGAGAAGGCAAAGTTAATTGAGCGCATCGTCGAGCCGGAGCGGGTCATCACCTTCCGTGTGCCCTGGGTCGACGACAAGGGTGAGGTGCATGTCAACCTGGGCTACCGTGTCCAGTTCAACAGTGCCATCGGTCCTTACAAGGGCGGCCTGCGCTTCCACTCGTCAGTAAACCTCAGCATCCTGAAGTTCCTCGGTTTCGAGCAGACCTTTAAGAACTCGCTCACCACACTGCCCATGGGTGGTGGCAAGGGCGGTTCCGACTTCTCCATCCGCGGACGTTCCGACAATGAGGTGATGCGTTTCTGTCAGGCTTTCATGAACGAGCTGTACCGCCACATTGGTCCCGACGAGGATGTGCCGGCAGGCGACATCGGTGTGGGAGCCCGTGAGATTGGCTACCTCTATGGCCAGTACAAGAAGCTGACCCACCAGTTCCAGGGTGTGCTGACGGGTAAGGGCATCGAGTGGGGCGGCTCCAAGATCCGTCCTGAGGCCACAGGCTATGGCGCCCTCTATTTCGTCAACCAGATGATGCAGGAGCACGGTCTCGACATCAAGGGCAAGACGGTCGCCCTGTCAGGCTTCGGCAATGTGGCCTGGGGTGCTGCCAAGAAGGCTACCGAGCTGGGTGCCAAGGTTATCACCATCAGTGGTCCTGACGGCTACATCTATGACCCTGCAGGCCTTGACGACGAGAAGATTGAGTACATGCTGGAGCTGCGCGCCTCGGGCAATGACGTCTGTCAGCCCTATGCCGACGAGTTCCCGGGCTCTACCTTCTATGCCGGCAAGAAGCCCTGGGAGCAGAAGGCCGACATCTATCTGCCCTGTGCCACCCAGAACGAGGTCAACGGACAGGATGCCGACAGCATTCTGAGTTTCAAGCCGCTGTGCGTCGCTGAGGTGTCTAACATGGGCTGTACCGCCGAGGCTGCCGAGAAGTTCATCGCTGCCCATCAGCTGTTTGCCCCAGGCAAGGCCGTCAATGCGGGTGGTGTGGCCACCAGCGGTCTGGAGATGACACAGAACTCCATGCGCTTAGGCTGGAGCGAGGCTGAGGTCGACCAGAAGCTGCACCAGATTATGTCGTCCATCCATGAGCAGTGCGTCAAGTATGGCAAGCAGCCCGATGGCTATATCGACTATGTCAAGGGTGCCAACGTCGCCGGCTTCATGAAGGTCGCTAACGCCATGATGGCGCAAGGTATTGTGTAATGTGTAATGATTAGAGTCTTATTAAGTACATTACTAACATTAATTAGCTTTACCCCGTTGCAGTCGCAAGACACGCAACAGGGTAAAGCCTCCTTCTATGCCCGGAAGTTTTTCGGACGTATGACAGCCAGTGGCGAGCGCCTTCACAAGGACTCGCTCACCTGTGCCCACCGCACCTATCCTTTCGGCACGTTGCTGAAAGTCACCAACCCTGCCAACGGACGCTCTGTCATGGTCCGTGTCACCGACCGTGGTCCCTATGTCCGTGGGCGTATCATCGACCTCTCGTGGCGTGCTGCCAAAGAGCTCGACATCATCTCCAAGGGTGTTGCCATGGTCATCGTCCAGAAAGCCAGCAACATCATAGTGCCCTACAAGCCTACCGACGAGATTGATCTCCCCGAACTTGAACTGGAGACCAACGAAGGGTCCATGGACATGTCACCCTACTGGCAGGATATGAAAAAGGACTTGCAGGAAAAACCGCAAGTCCCAGAAAAGTCAAAGCCAGCCTCAGCCTCCAAGTCTGCCCAGTCTGCCCAGTCTGGAGCTACCGCCTCGCCGTCCGCACCGTAAACTCCTGCACCTGCGAGGTAATCTCCTTGTTACCCTGTGCCACTGCCACACGAACAACGATGCTGCCATCCTTCAGCTTCGGATCTGCCAGGATGGACGCCGTATAGCGTATGCCACTGTTGGGAGCAATGCTCTCCACATGCAGGTTTGGCGAAATATGGATATGCTTGTTGCCCGTCACGTCAAATACCGTGGGCTGCACGTCATAGAGCGTCTTCGACGAGTTGTTCATCACCTCGAAGGTCACCGTACACTTCTCACCGGCACGCAGCACTCCGTCATGGTCTTCATCAATGATGCGCGCATGGCGAATCTCTATGAGCGAGTTATACTTCACGCTGTAGCCAGGGTCTGTGCCCGCCTTGGGGGTATAGGTATGAGGCGGTGCTGCCGAGTAGGTGCCTTGGCCGTCGCGAGGCCCTGCCCCGTCAAAGTCTATGCGGTCATCACCACGCCCTGAAGCGTCGAAGCCGCTCTCGTCCTGACTGTAGCTGTCCGTGCTGCCATAGCCGCCATAGCCCGCCTGCTGACGCTGGGCTCGCTGCCGACGGTATTCTCCCCGTTCCTCAGCCACCTTCTGGTCTGCTGCAGCACCCACTGCCGCACCGATAGCCGCACCACTGGCCACGCCTATCAGCGTACCGACGTCACTGCCTCTGCGACCTCCCGAGATGCCACCAATGGCAGAGCCCACTATCGCACCGAACGAACCGCCCACATACGCTCCCTGACCGGTGTAGGTAGCACAGCCAGTCAACAGCATCAGCGGACACAACAATAAAATGATACCCTTCTTCATCTTCTTGACATTTTAAAGTTTCTCGCTGCAAAGGTACGGTAAAACCACAAGCCCCACAAGGGAATATCCCCTAAAACGCTTAGGGAATTCCCTAAAACGTATGACGTATCCCGTTTACAAAATACTATTTTTAATAGTATTCACAATATATCTGACATCATCGTCCGTAACACAAGGTCCCGAGGGTAGGCACAGCCCTCGCTTGAAAATCCCTTCCGCTACGCCATTAACATACGCCACACTCGTTCTGTACACCGGTTGGCAGTGCATCGGCTTCCACGTAGGCCTTGCCTCTACACCCGCTTCATCCAGACAAACACGCATGGCCTCCACGTTGTCATTCGGCTGACAGTCCGTCACTGCTGACGATACCGTATGTGTCACCCCAGCAGCACCACCTACAGCTTTCTGTACTACGGCCTGATAGGCTTTCTCCTGCCCCTTCACCTTCAAATCAGGATCTAGCGTAATGGTACACAGCCAGAAGTTCGAGTCATAAGCCCCTGTCTTAGGCTGACCGTGGACGTTAATACCGTCAACGTCTTTCAACAGCTCCTCATACAACGCCTGCACATGCCTGTGGTGTGCTATATGGTCATTTGCAACCGTCATCTGACCTCGTCCGATGCCTGCACAGATGTTGCTCATTCGATAGTTATAGCCTATGGCCTCATGCTGGTAGTACGGATACGACTCTCTGGCCTGTGTCGCCAGCCACATCACCTTCTGCTGGGCCTCTTTGTCTGGACATATCAATGCCCCACCACCAGAGGTGGTAATCATCTTGTTGCCATTGAACGACAACACCCCATAGTCACCAAAAGTTCCCAGCACCTGTCCCTTGTAGCGCGAGCCAAAGCCTTCGACAGCATCCTCTATGACAGGGATGTCATAGCGCTTCGCAATCTCCATGATGCGCTCTATCTGGTATGGCATGCCATACAATGCCACAGTAACTATGGCCTTCGGCTTACGACCCGTCTGGGCAATGCGGTCCTTGATGGCCTCCTCCAACAGCTCCGGATCCATGTTCCATGTCTCAGGCTCAGAGTCCACAAAGACGGGCTTTGCCCCCAGGTACATCACCGGGTTTGCTGATGCACAGAAGGTAAACGACTGGCCGATGACCTCATCGCCAGGCCCCACTCCACATGCAATCAGCGCCAGATGCACCGCAGCCGTACCGGAAGAAAGTGCCACCACTCTTTTGTCAAGGTTTGTGTTATCGTTAAGGTTGACGAAATCCTCCAAGTCTTTCTCGAATGCGTCCACATTAGGTCCAAGAGGCACCACCCAGTTCGTGTCGAATGCCTCTTTGATATATTTCTGCTCTATGCCATCCTCACTCATATGCGCTAGGCATAGATAAATCCGCTTTCTATCGCTCATTGAAATCTCCAATAATTTCTTTTCGGTTGCAAAAGTACAAAAAATATTTGTTATTCAAACACTTTTAGCTATTTTTCTTTGGGGTGACATATTAAGTCAACAAGTTCCCCCATTTTTTCAATCTTATATTTCGGAAGATAATTTTGCGTCAGACTAAAATCCTGCTTATGAATATTCCGACCATCATCCAGTAGGCATACAGTGTCCCAGCCTCTTTGATTGGCAGCCACAAAATCCTTTTCAGGATTGTCACCTACATAAACATAATCACTATCTGGAAATTGTTCCTCCATCAAGTCATATCCGAAACCATCAACTTTGTGATGGCCCCAAGTTTCTGAAATGACGATACGCTCATCTGTAAAATATTGTTCCAGACCCAAAGCCTTTATTTTATTCATCTGAGATACTGTCCTACCGTCTGTAATGATTCCTAAGCCGAAATGACTGTTCTTTAGCGTATCAAGCACTTGCTTTGTATCATCGTCTAAAGCTATCTTCGGAATATGATTCCGATACATGTTTAGAAGAAATTCCTTATCGACCGGCCGTTTATAGAAATCTATCACCTCTTGGAACACATTTTTTCCTTCATGGTAGTACCTGAGCATTTCGCTCCAAAGGCCATAGATGTCATACCTATCCTCAAAGAAATCTGCTATCTCCTGATAGGCAGACTTCAGAAAGTCAATCTCCTTATATAGCGTATCATCCAGGTCAAAGACCACGACCTTATGTTTCTGCGTCATACACGATCACATCATTATCGTAGCGTAACATCAGCGTATTGTCCAGCCACGCATCCGAATAGCAAAGCTCTTCATCCATCAGATATTCTCTGATGATATATTCTGCATAGTTGGCTTTAGCATAATAAGATAAAGGAAAGCCTCCTCCGAAACGTGGATTGATTTCAATGCCCTTGACGTCATTGTCTGATTCACGATAGAACAGTTGGACACAAATGCAGCCACGTACACCATCCAAATACTCCATCCGCTTTTTGAGAAAGCCTACAAGGTAGTTTTTTCGGGTGATACCCTTATTAATCTCACCAGCCCTGACCTCAATACGCTCTCTAGGAACAATTCCTTTCACCCGGCAGTCCCTGCCAAAATACATATCCACCGTAAACTCCTTATACTCCTCTTTGTCGATATACTCCATAAACAACAGTTTCGGGTCTTCCAGGATTTTCTTTGTCAAATCATCCTTATTTCTAATGACATGAATGTTCGTACTTAGTGAGCCATCGTAAGGCTTGGCAAACATCGGGAACACAGGGTGGTTCTTATCTATCATCTTAGGCACTGCAATATCCAACTTTTCCAGACAACCGGCAGTCAGTCTTTTGTTTCGGCATATCTTGACAAATTCCAAATCCGATAATACCAATGCAATACCAGCCTCAAAGAATCTATTTTTGTTGGAGGCTAAAATGATTAGCTCTGTATCGATAGTTGGAATAACTACACCTACATTAAGTGCTTTACAGAGTTCCAACAGCCTGTCGACATACTCCTCATCCGTACATCGTGGCACCTTAAAACTACCATCCGAAACAACACAGGCTGGTGCCCTCTCCGGCTTCATGTCAGCCGTATATACTTTTGCCTCTAAGCCTAGCTCGTGGATGGTCCTCTGGAATATCTGTACCAGCACAACCCGTTTACCTACGGAAGTAATTAATATATTCTTCATGATTTAATCAAAAAATCGTCTATCTTGCTATTCTTTTTGTAAACAAAGAAACTGGATGACATAGAAGTATTCCACATACTATACCTATGGATATACTAACAGCACCATTTAATTCAAGGAAGATTCGCAATGCAAAATAAATCAGCATATGCAATAGATATAACTCTAATGAGTATTTTCCAAACCAAGACAATAGCTTTTTAAGTTTTTCGTTTTTGTTTTTGTCAAAAAGGTAATCTAAAAGTATACAGACCATGGGAATACCCATCATTGTTCTTGTAACTGGAGTGTTTATTCTCATTAAAAAGAAAAATCCACAAACCAAAATGTAGATTAGTAAATAGTACCAAGCGACGCTCGCTTTCTTCTTGGCCAAATAGCCACAGACACAACCAATAGGAAACAAATACGATCTTGACAAACCAAATTTCACTATTTTCCAGTAATCGGGGAATATATTCTGTATAAAAAATATGATGCCGGCCATTAAAAAACAGAAAATACCACAAAACAGGATTGGTCTGTCGTATTTATTAAAGAAAGCACGATACATGAGTGGAAATACGGCGTATAATACGATTGATACAGCAACATACCACATTGCATAATAATTCCCTTCGTACCAGAATGCCAGAGTTGTCATATAACCACAGAACTGCAAAAAACTGCATTTTCCAATTACCAATAGTGAGATAAAAAATGGAAGTACCATTATAAAGAATGGAATATACAATCTTGCTATTCTTTTTTTGAAGAAAAGGTGTACATCGGAATTGTTTGAAAAAGAATAATATAAACCAAAACCTGACAAGAAAAGAAAGCCTGGCGTGTGAACCAGCCTCGCTAATTGAGCAAATATCGAAGGCTGATAGGTGTCATTCATTAGATGTCCCCACATAACTCCCAATATAGCTAATCCCATCAGCTCTGCTCTATATTTACTAATAGTCTCAAACTGGAAAGAGTATTGCAACATAATCCCTATTGTTTTATATGAGTTGGTCTTTGATTGGTTTCCTGCGGAGGAGTCATATAGTCATCTCCATAGATAATTTTCAAGTATTCATCATAGCTGGACATCACATTCACCTCCGTATCTTCAAACTGATGCCGTTCTACCTTCTCCAGCATGTGGAACGGATATCTGAAGCGCAAGGCATTGAACTGGTCGTGATAACCAGCCTGAAACCTTGTCGGTTTGCCATTGCCCCAAAGGGCCAGCCTGTCGTACAACCTTAACTTAACTGACAAGGGGAAAAACCTTCCTGCCATATAGGTAACAAACGACAACACCTTCCCTGACCAGGAAAAACGCGTATAGTCTGGACGTGGTTTGATAGTCCCTTGTAGGAATGCGATCGCATAATACTTGATTCGTTCTTTGAGCCTGCTGTCTGGCACATAATCCCATGTAAAGACATCAATGGTGGGGCATGCATGGCGGTCCCCATGAAACACTTCATAATCTTCCATCAGCCAAATACGGTCAAGCCATAAGTCTTTATCACTGACCAGTGTCGGTGACTCCTGGACAGCCGCCATCAACCGATTGTAATACTTTCGCTCAATCGTGATATCCACATCGTCATCCCAAGGAATAAATCCCTGGTGCCGAATGGTGCCAAGCATCGTCCCACTCGACACGCTATACACGATATTATTTTTTTTGCAAAGCGCATCGAAAGTTTTCAAGAGTTGAAGTAACCTCTGCTGCACCTTCAATGTACCGTATTTATTCTCTATATCCATTATTTATCAATATAGCTAATTTGCACCCTCATCAATACCTTATCCTGATATCTTTAGGTAAAAGGTGGTATATATAACAGCAAGTCATCCAAAGAGGATACACCTGCATAACACGATAAGTCATATGAAGAGATTTACTGATATAACGTCCTTCTTCAAAAGGATACCCTCCTATTTGTCTGAGTCGTCTTATCAAATCCTTGCTCTTCTTGGCTGGGAGGTAGCGGAATGCCTGATGGAGCATTTGGAAAGACAGGTTACTTATTCTTCGTTGTATGCTCCTGGCGCATTGGATGTCCGGGTACTTTGACAAAACACCTAAGAGCCACTTGATAACCCACAGCCGGTCTTCTGCCACACGTTCTGCCTTGAGTATCTTGCCTGAATAGTTGATAGTACTCTGAGGCCAATGAACGTAATAGTAATTCACCCATCCTACATGCGACACGCATTCAGCAACCAAAAGGGCCTCTACAAGAAATACGACGTCTTCATGCATACCTACTTGGACGGGAAATTGCAAATGATGCTTTTCCACGAACGAGCGCATAATCATATAGTTCCAGCATTCTGGACGCATGTCCGGATGCTTTGCATAGTAAGCCGTTCCAGAAGAAATCTCGTCCAACAGGCCCTCACCTTCCACATTTTGGGGTTCCTGTCCGCCTTCAGTATCCTGATGGTCATGAAACAGCATCTCCAAACAATGGGTTTCTGCAAGCTCACACAGTTGGCTAAGAGCATGTTTCCTAACTCGGTCATCACAATCACAAAAGAAGATATACTTTCCCGTTGAATGGGCAATTCCTGAATTTCGGGCAGCGCTCACCCCCAAATGGTCTTGCCGGACATATGAAATTGGGGAGTATTGCTCGCAATAAGACTTCAAGACATCGACAGGTTCTGTTGACCCATCGTCTACCACGATGATTTCGTATTCGCCTTCTTTGAAATCCTGTGCCAACAAGTCTTCCAATACTGTACCAATATATCTGTCCCCATTATAATAGGGAATAATAACACTAAGCTTTTTCATTGACATCTAAAATGATGGAAATCACAATATAGCTATGATCTATCGAATATAAAATTGAACATATTTGCGATTTCCTGATAATATTCAAGTATTTTCATCTTCCAATAATGATGTTTTTTCAGAAAAGCCTCACGTTGATGCACCATTTTAATGAATTCATCTACATTGCTATTCAGGATTGACTCTACCAAGGCATCATTTCTTAAATCTTCTGGAAGCTCTGTTTGATGCTGCCGTGCCCATAGGACAATTTTGCGCGTATTCATCTCCTTCCTGGCAAACGCCATAATTTCATGTTCTGGCTGAACATGGTAATGATACTGGCCAATCACATCTGACCTTAACATATATGCATAATGCCTCAATATTTGAGGTAACACTTCTTCACAATGATACCTTATACAACCATCATATCTATCATCAAAGATGGTCGCACCCCTTCTTACAACAGGAAAAGCTTTACTTGTAACCCCTCCATAGTGATAATGACAGACCAGTTTACCTGATACCCACATTGACTCAACGTATGGTGCCAAAGCCAAATTGAAGGCATTATCTTCTATGGCGGTATTGTTTGGAAATAATGAATAACTGGATTCACAATATGCCTTATAAAGACAAGAGTACTTTATCAGTCGCCCCCATACGACGGCTTTCCACCAATTACACATATTTCCATCATAACCTACCAAGCATCGCAAGACAGCTTCGTTTGGAATCTCCTCGTCACATACGCTATAAGGATGGCTCTTCCTTTTTATGAGCCCAAAACTATCGTAGACAATATCATAGCTGCCTACGACCATGTCAACACCCTTCTCCTGCGCCAAGTTATACAGTTCCTCAAGAGCATCCGTCGCAAGATAATCATCACTATCCAAAAAACATACATATTCACCACTAGCCTTCAAAAAGCCATCTCTACGGGCAAATGCAAGTCCTTCATTCTGCTTGTCTATGACAGTAATACGAGGGTCACTCTCTGCATATTTCCGGCATAACTTCAGGCTTTTGTCTGTAGAGCCATCATTCACCAGAATTATCTCATAATTTTGGAAGGTCTGGTTAAGTACAGACCGAATGCATTTACCAAGATATTTCTCTTGGTTGTAAATAGGAACAATGATACTGATAATTGGAGTTGACTTTTCCATCTTGATCACAATTGAGGATATATGTTGTCTATTTTGAAACCCTCTAAAACATTCCTATCATAGTAACCTTCAAAAGATTTCGGTTTGGCATTGAAATATAGATATATATTATCCATCCACTTTTTTAATTTCTTCTTCATTTGCAAAATATTACCAGTTTTCATCCCAAGAGAATTAACATAGCCAACATTCTTTATCCGGCATCCGTGATGAATGAAAAAAACAGGCATGAACAATTCGCCTAAATAGGCATAGATCTTATGTCTATGACTATAGTCAGAAGGTCTGATGTACTTCTCGCACTCTGCAAGTATATCAAACATCCAAGCAGCATACTGGTCAAATAGATTTTTTTTACACACAAACATGTTCCTGCTATGCCATTCTTTGCCCCACAAGTAGTCTAAAGCAGCCTTTTCATACGCAGGAAACCTTTTTTTAAGGACCATCAGGAATATGGTAATATCTTCTTCAGAAATCCACCGCTCTGCATCTTTTATGATAGGAATTTTATCTTTCTCTTTGATAAACACAACGGTGTATTTTCGGAACAGATTATCTATACTTTCATTTGTTAGTTGTAAGTCAAAAAAGCGCCGATAGTGACAAAACCCAATATACTCCACATCATGAAGATTTTTCCAAGCCCAATACTGGGCGGTCATTTCTGCATAAAGCGGGTTCTTTTCGCTGATATGATCTCCAGTGTCATCGCCTATCATATCCGCCATCTCATCCTTATATTTAGATACAGCACGGCCGACATGAATCGGAGTATACACTTCATCTTGACATACTTTCCAAGGCTTGTGACAAGCCACTAATATTTTTAATTTATCCATCTTACAACTCTATTCCTAATGTATTTTCTACTATTTGATCCATATCATAGTATTTGTATTCTGCCAATCTCCCGCAGAAAATGACATGGCCCAGTTTTCGGGCCTCCTCCTGATATTGGTAATATCTTCGATTGTTCTTTTCATCATTGATGGGATAATAGGGCTCCATGCCAGGCTTCCATTCCAATGGATATTCTTTGGTAATAACGGTTTGGGGTTGTGTACCAAACTCAAAAAACTTATGTTCGATGATTCTCGTATAGGGATGAACGATATCAGTGTAGTTGAAAATGGCATTCCCTTGGAAACTCTCCATATCTAAAACCTCTTCTTCAAACCTTAGGCTTCTGTATTCCAGTGGACCGAATTTGTAATTGAAGAAGGCGTCAATAGGCCCTGTATAAACGATACGGTCTGCAAGGGCATCCAATTCTTCGCGAGATTCAAGATAGTCGGTGTCCAAGAGCACCTCAACGCCCTCCAACAACTTTTCTGTCAGTTTATTATAGCCTCCTATCGGAATCCCCTGATAGCAATCATTATAATAGTTGTTGTCATAACAGTACCTGACAGGGAGCCTCCTTATGATAAAAGGCGGCAATGCCCGACAACTTCGTCCCCACTGCTTTTCCGTATAACCCTTGATTAACTTCTCATACACCTCACGCCCCACTAAGGCGACAGCCTGTTCTTCCAAGTTCTGAGGCTCTCTTCTTATCTCTTTGCGCTGTTCCTCTATCTTTGCCTTTGCCTCCGCAGGAGTCTTTGTCCCCCAAAGCTCATAAAACGTATTCATATTGAAGGGCAGATGATAGAGGCGGCCTTGATAGCAAGCCAAAGGACATAGGCGAAAGTGATTAAAGGGTACCAAAGAGTTCACAAAGTCCCATACATCCTTATTCGAAGTATGAAATATATGAGGACCATATTTATGGACCTGAATGCCAGCAATCTCTTCACAATACAGATTCCCGCCAATATGAGCTCGCTTATCTACCACAAAGACAGATTTACCCGCTTTTCTGGCTCGATAGGCTAAAATAGAACCTGCCAACCCAGCACCTACAATTAAATTATCATATCTCATATAATAATTATCAATCAATTGTTTCCATGAATCGTCTCTTTGACAATTTTCTCGAACTCTTTCCCATAGTCAATACTTTATTGCCATTTTAATTTATCCGCACCGTTAGGCTCTGCCGCTTGTTGCCACGTTTGCTTCTTATTTTTCGAAGCAACAGAAGAAAGGGTGCGAGCCTAAAATGAAGTTTTTTCCATATAAGAACATAGGGGATATTCCGATATTTATTAGATTCTAATCGATGCAACAGCATCATATCCTGATCCACTAAACGCTCTATTGAATTAACGATTCTTTTCAAATCATCAGACACATCCCTTTGGTAGAGCAAAAAAACTTCAAAAATACAATTAACTGGATGTGATATAACATCTGCCATGGCTAATTTACGCCAAGTACTAACATCTTTCTGGGTGAGATAATCGTTCACAACCCGAGTTGCGACTTTATATAAGTCTGCTACATTTTGTATAATGTTATCACGTTGCATTGATTGGCCATCTCTACCCGAGAGATATTGATACAAATTGATTTTATAAAAAATCAGTGTTTTAGCCTTGCTCAGAGGGAAATAGCAATATTCTATATCTGTATAACATATACCAGTTTGTAGTTCAAATTGGATTCCCTTCAGAAAAATACGCCTGAACGTCATAGAATACATAAGGAATAGATAATTGCAGAAAGGATAAGAATCTTCTAATTTGTCAATTGTATAGACTTTGTTCGGTTTAAATAATTCAATCTCCTTATTTACTTGCCTATTGTCAACATACAGTCTCGTATAATTTGTCAATACAATATCAGCATCACATTCCTGCAAGACATTTAGAAATTCTTGAAGTCCATCAGTAGCAAACCAATCATCAGCATCCAAAATCCTGAAATATACACCAGAGGCCTCCTTTAAACCTTGATTGACACACGACCCATAGTGGCCGTTCTCTTTGTCAATCACACGAATAACATGAGGATACTTGTCCTGATATTCGTGGGCAATAGCCGACGATGCATCCTTACTGCCATCGTTAATGACCAAGACCTCTAATCTTTCAAAGAGATCTTTATCATCTATAATAAGTGAATCGAGACACTTGCGGAGATAACTCTCCATATTATAGGTCGGAATGACAATTGTAAGAATCTTCTCCATCATTTAGTATATTGTTCTTAATTACTTCCCAGAAAGTATCCTTGCCAATTGGTTTAAACTGTTTCCATGACAATTTGAACATATTGGCTGTTGATCCGGCACATAGTACATTCCAAACTTCATGATCAAAATGGTCATTCAACCGTGGAAACAAATCGTGAATATGTCCATTGTTATTTATACTTATTGCATCTATTTGTTCACGAACCAAAGGGATTCTGTCATACCCAAGCCTGAATACCATGTCAATCAAGAAGTAGTCCATTTGTTCATTTCTCTTTGTGTAATATTCCACGAACATATCGTATGCGAAAGAAGTTACAATGTTATTAGCTGATGAGGCAATAAAATAGGCTGTCCATGGAGCCAGACTTCCATCTTTAGTTTCGACAATTGCTGGATTATACTTTTCTTTGTGCTCCTTAATGAATCTCCGAACAGTATAGAATGATTTCTCACTCATCTCCTTTGGGAAACCATATACAAGGAGGGTTGAATCACACCAGATTCCGCCTTTTCGAGACAAAAGGAAAAGACGAACAATATCTGATAAATGTGTCCTTGATATAAGTCCTTTTTGATATTTTTCAAAAAAAATGGGAGAGAGTGACAAAGAATTGATTGTGTCTTGATCCAATATCTCTATTGTATAGTTATCCAGTAATTGCAGTTGCATGATACATGTTTTCACGATTTCTGGAGCCTGATCTATTCCCTGTGACCATAAAACGTAAATATGTGTAGGAATTTTCCCCTGATTATTGATATCTATATCCTGAACAGTTATGGATTTGTATCTTTGAAGAGTATCACAGCAAATGGTTTTGAGCATAGATAGTTTTATAGAAACCTTCACCCGATAAAACAACAAGTTCAGACCTTGTTGTTTCAGCTTTCTAGAACAAATAGCTAGATATGATACAAACAACGCAAACAATTCTAAACATCTCAAGTTAAGTGATGATGTGATGCCATATACCATTTTAGTATTCATCATATTTCTTATTATTCATTTTATCGACATACGTCTCAATCTATCGGGTTAATATCAATATAGCCCCTATCTTTTACGGATAATTGTGCTTTCAACTTCCACTTTCTCAATAAATCTGCCATGAAGTTGATTACCCGTAGTTTGAATGGACGATGTTCGATTTTTACACCTTTCCATTTTGTCTGATTCTGATATTTGTTCCAAGTATTCTTGAAAGGATGGGGACACCTCTGATAGACATACCAAGGCTTACCAGCTATAAAATGCACGATGACAGGGTCGGTAAATGCTTCTATAAGTTCTTTTTCGAATTTATTAACATCAAATAGGGGTATTTTCCATAAATAACTGGAAACCAGATTATATTTAATTGGAAGAATGGTTTTCTTATCTTTAAAAACAACGTTCAGCACATCTTGGTCTTGATACAGGATATCTTCAGCATGAGTCTCCAAATACTCTAAAAAATCTTTCACAACCATATGTTCTCGCCAATATTTCAAATTTACCAACATAACCCCGGCGTTGAAATAGCATAATTTGGAAGGGTATCCTAATCTCTGGTAGATTTCCATCATCCCATTGAAACCATCTGGCACCACAGCAACAGCATCGTTTCCCAAATCTGTAATCCATAATGGCAAGAGAGAGTGTCTTACAATAATATCACCATCCAAATAAAGAACTTTATCTATTGTTGAAGGAAGAAATTCCGCTAGCCAGAGGCGAAAATATGTTGTACGTGTAATTGACGGGCTATTAGCCAGTGTAGGATCATTGAGTGCAGGGAAAGCAATCTTTGTAATATATTCACTGACAGGATAGAACTCCACTGACTTCCCCTTGAATGATGTCACGACATTTTCCAAGTCATGTTGGTCCTCTTTAGTGACATCATCATCTAAGACAATATGGAAAGTGATATCCACATCTAGGTTATTTACACAAACCGACTGCATCATTACACCCGTAGGCATAACAAAACCCCTATCTGTACAAGCTACAATATCCATCTTATTCATAGGATAAAACACCTATAACAGCCTCTTATAGTTTCCAAGCCTGTACCTTACAGACCTCATCAGCAGTCTGTAAAGGACATAGACCCTTGAATATCCGTATCTGCCCACAACGTCAAAGAGCGCGTTCAGCATTGTCCAGTCTCTCTGGCGCAGGGCCTTGCCGAAAGGCCACGTCATCTGTTCGTCGAACACAGGTATATGGTGGTCCTTCATGAAACGGTTCTTACGGGCACGGCCTTCTGTCACGGCAATCACTCTTTCTATCGTGTCCCGGCCTGAATACCAAACACTGCTCTGCCGGTATGTCACACAATAGAGCTTTCTCACGTCTGCCTTGACCGTCTTTGCATGATATCCTGCCAGATAGGAGAAAGTATAATCATTCATCACGAACGTCGCGTCAAACCTGATGGGTACTCTCTCTATCATCTCGCGCCTTATCATCTTACACCAGGGCTCGGGAAACAGATACCTCAGTGCCAGCTCTGCACCCTTCCTGCCCTCAGCATAGCCGGCTATCTGTCCCTGCAGCTTCTCAGCACGGTCGGGCTTACACGGCTCCAGCGTGTCGCAGTCTACAGAGTCTGCGTTGAAGAACACGATGTCACAAGTCTCATCCTTGTAGTCGTCCAGCACATCGTTGAGACACTCATGGAAGAAGTCGTCAGCATCGGAAAAGAGCACATACTTCCCTCGGGCATGTTGCAACCCGATGTTGCGTGCTACCCCTCCGCCTCCATTCCGCTCTGAATAAACAAATTGGAAGGTCGGGAACTGTGCCTCTAACTCTTTCAACTCTGTCTGTGATTCCTGGCTGCTGTGGTCGTCCACAACTATCACTTGTACATCCTCCCTCTGTGGTATGGACACCAAACATCGCTTAAGCAAATCAGGGATGTTATAGTGCGGGATAATGATTGAATAATTAATCATCTGCAGTCCTCCATATTTATATTATATTCCATCTATAGCTTTCATCTCTCACTCCGTGAGGCACCTATTGTTGATGAATTGTCTGAGCCTTGAGCAAATCATCAACACCATCTACCTCACTCCAGTCCTTGCCTGCAATATCCTCAGCAAACAGCTGGAAATCATGGAACATGATTAACTGCACCAAGGAGTCCTCAAAGAACTGGTCATACATATTATTGTGAATCATGTTATCTATCTCACCTTTCAGCAGTCGGGCTGACACGGCATCAAGTTTGGTCATACAACAATACTTTGCATCAAACTTCTCCAGCTTATTACTCATCACCAACACCTGACCGTCACGGATTACGGCATTATAGACCCCCTGCTTTACACAGGAACTGTCAACGAGTACATATGGATGGGCAGTGGGTTTAACAAGGTTCTTCTCTACTATCTCATCACAGAACACGGCATCACCATGAACAAGGGTTACATTCTCACGCTCCAAGTACTGACGTGCGAACCATACCGAGGAGATGGAGTTGGTAACCTCGTAGAACGGATTCTCTACAAACTTGCAGTTGTCCTCGCCCAGCTCTTTGCGTACCAAGTCCGACAGGTAACCTACAACTACCACTATTTCTGCATTTTTGTCATACTTACGAATGCTGCGCACCATGCGCTGAAGCACAGTAGTATGCTCATCAAGACGGAATGATGTCTTGGGGTATTTCAGTGTCAGTGGATGAAGGTTCCTGCCTTTTCCCGCTGCCAATATAATATAAGTATTCATCTTGCTATTCCTTTCTTATTTATTGATAATATCACCAGTATAGCCTTCAAACAAACTAACATTCACGCCCTGATTCTTATACATTTCGAGTGCCATAGCACTATAGTCTTTGGCGTATGTGTACCAACGGGTTTTATGAGGTTCTGGGTCTTGCCCCTTTGACTCCTTCAACATACTCCAGTGCATGTAGAACCATCCCGAAATGGCGATATAGGCATAGAAATGCCGTTTCTGAACGGGGGTAGGCTTACGTCTGTAATAAGTGAAAAGTATCCTGTCCACTTCCTCCACAGTATGTATACCGCCTGCAATATAGGAGCCTATATCAAAGCCTGGGTCTCCATATCCACCGTATTCCCAATCAGACAGATATATCTCTTCATCGTTGATAAGGAAATTGACATCACGGGCATCACCGTGTGTATAGCACTGCCGTATGCCGTCTGTCTGCGCCAAACGGTACAACCTATAGATCTTGTCCCTTAACGCCTCAAAGTTCTCAAAATGTCCGTATGCTTCTGGGGCAGTCTTTGACTTTATCTCTTCTGCTTTCTTAATGACATCAAAGTTCCATCTCACGCGGCAAGGTGCCTCATGCAGTTTTCTCATAAGCATCACTCCCCTTACCATATCATTCAGATTATGATAGTCATAATCGTAATGCTCAATGTAGCGGGCTATCTTCCAACCCGTCTCCACATCCATCGCTATGACGGTAGTATCTATGCCAACATCTTCCACAACCTTTTGCATGATGGTTTCACGACCTCGTTCCACTAGTATCTCCGAACCAAGCCCTGGGTGACGATAGATATACTTCCCTCCATTCAGGCGGAATGATAACACAATATTGGTCATACCCGCTTGCACGGGAACCAGTTCTTCTATGTCCTCATCCTTACAAAAAAACACCTTCTTTATATTCGAGAGGACTAATTGGCGAATGTCATCAGTAAACACCCCGCCTGTTGTCTGTATATTATTCATTTTTCTCATTTGCATGTGCTTGTTCGTATAACACATAACCTTCGAAGAGTTTCAAGTCTTCTGGAGTCGTTATCTTTATATTCGTCTGGTCGCCTTTAGAGAAATAGATAGGCCAGTTGAGTGCTGCCATCAAAGAGGTCGTATGTGCCTCAACCGTATCGAATAGATGTTTTTCCTCCACCTGCCTATAAAACTCAACTATATCTCTATAGAGAAAACTCTGAGGGGCAGACAAGCACTTAAAGGTATCCCTGTCAAGAATACCATCGGCATGGTCACCTTTGTTGGTTCCATAAAGCAAAAAGGCAGAGCAACTGCTCATGGCATTTCCCCTCTCTTTGCAGACACGGATGTTATCCTTTAATATCTCATCTGACACAAAAGGAGAGGCTGCCCAATGCATCATGATTACATCGTCATCATTAGCAATACCTTTCAAGCCCTCCACACCGTTGATAATAGAGTGTTCGTAGTCCTTTCCGCCAGTGACAATTTTAATCACTTTGCTTATTCTGTTGCTATCTGCAATTTTCTTCAGTTCAGTCTGAAAACCATCAACGCAAACCAATTCTATAGCATCAATATCTCTACAGTGCTGGAGCCGCTGCATCGTATATGCAATCACCGGTTTTCCCAACACTTCCACAAATTGCTTGGGGATGCCTGCACCTACACGGTTGCCTACTCCTCCAGCCATTAATATACAATATGTCATGTGTTAATCTATTATCCTACACACTTAATGCCTATACCAATATCTCTTCCACCAGGGCATGGCCTTAAGCCTGGATTCCACAAACTCCCTGTAGGGCATGTCAAGGTCAATGTAGGCACCTTCGTGCTGCGACCGGCCCTTCACGGGGGTACGCCAGTCGCCATACTGGGCTGTAAGTAACTGCTCCCAACCTGCCGGACAGGGCAGCTGCCGGTCCTCAAAGGGCAGCATCACCATGTCGTCAAACCATGACCTGTCGTAAATGGATATTTTACGTGTCTCATACACCGATGACCAGAATACGAAGCCCCACACCTTCTGCCCGCTATACTTTTGTGCATCCAGTCTCAGCTCATCCTCTATCTCCTTCCTGTGGCGGTTGATATCCTTGAAAAAGAAATATACCTTCAGGAGCAGGTGACCAACGAAAAAATGCAGAGTAGGAACATATACATAGTATCGCAACTTGTAGTTCTTGTCCATCCGGATTTGCCTCCTTAGCCTGTCATATCTCCCCGTGTCCGCCTCGGCCAGGTTGTCAGGAGCCACGTCCAGACAAAACACATCAATCCAAACGCCCTGATTTGTCTTGCCCAGCCTGTATGAAGTCTGCAGCATAGTGGTATAGTTCCTTCGGAGTTTCAAGACACTGATATCATCCGTGTCAAACGCGTAGTTCTCAGGAAGCAAACGTGCCCCCTCCACCTTAATCAGCTGCAGCAGCCTGTCATAGTCGTCGCGCATCATGACGAAGTCCATGTCATCGTCCCAGGGGATGAACCCTTTATGGCGTACTGCACCTATGAGGGTGCCGTAACAGGCATACACCTTCAGGTCGTGCTTTTGGCAGAAGTCCAACAGCACATCCGCTATCTCCATTTCCACAGCCCAAAGTCTTCTGGTCTTCTCGCTAACACAGTAGTCTTCACTTGAGGCTACCCTCTGCGTTTCCTTTTCTTTCATACATTAATTTAATGTGGTGACCCCTAACCTATGCGCCACTTCCTTCGATTATAGTCTGATATGGAGCCGGTATAGAATCCGGCAGAGAAAATGGATGAATTTATCTACATGCTGATAAAAATTCCTCTTCTTAACAAATAATGGCAATAGGACGAAACGTATAGTTGTAGAGCTCAGAAGCAAAAGTAGATCTTCATTAATGGGGACAGACGTCGCTTCAAACTCTGTTTTACAATTTATAATCAAATTCTGCATAGACTCATCTATACCTTGTTTGTCCTTAACACGGATATAAGTATTTTTATCCATAAATGGAGAAATCATAGAATAATTATACCACCAAACATGATAAAAATGAATAATCTTAGCTAAATGTAAATATTTGATGGAGCAAGATATCTGGCAATTATAGTTCCCGGAAATCTCAGAAATAGGATAGCCAAGTTCCATGTTTGTCCTTACCAAAGGAGTCTGATCAGTATAATCCGCCTTCTCTTCTAATTCCCGCCAATTCTGATGCCATTGATGATAGAAAGACTGAACGCGCTCATTATCTTTTGCAAAAATGACACCACCATTATAATAGGGTACACCAACAGGTAGTGCTTGTTGATATGCCTTTTCGAATAGCTTCCTATGAAAAGGCGTTGGAGTTATACGATTCAGATCATACACCATACCAATGTCGATGTCCCAATCGTCAATCTCGTCCAACTTGTCCGTGATTACTGTATCTGTATCGATATACAGGAAATCGCCTTTCACATATTCGCGTAAATTGGTCTTTATCCATCTTGAACGTTGTTTATTTCCTGTCTCAGGATTAAAATCAACCGTTATCTTCTCATCAAAAAGTTCCAGGCTTTTGGCACGATATGAGCCCTCTGCTGTGTCCAATGTATCTTTGTCACATACCAAAACGATATGTGCTTCTGGATTATGGTATCTTGCAGACCAAGCCGACACCCAGCCCTCTTCCCAATATACATCATCCAATGATGATGTGATGACATAAACTAATTTTGTTTTCATTTCTTTGAAAGACACCTCAAAGCCCGTCAACAATCCTCTAAAAATACTCCAAATTGTAATTTGCTTCTACAATACCAAACAAACGCTCATCATAGTTACTTCTATAGAACGATATTTTCCTTCGCTTCAAACAAACCAACGTATGAACCAATCTCTTTTTCAAGCCATCAGGACGTCGAACTTTATTCTGGCCTTTCCAAATCGTCAAATCCTGATATTTATAAAATACCGCCTTCATCGGGTTTGGACTATTCTTATACCATGGTTTGTCTGCTGTATAATGGACTATTCCGGGATTTAGACAGGCGTCCTCTACCTCTGCATGATATTTATAGCTCAGACCGCGAAATTCGTCTTTCCATAAGAACATTGTCTGGAAGTTCCACTTTAGAGGCAGCTCTTTCTTTGTGTCATAGAAACAGACTCTTGTCCGTAGAGCCATCATTGACAATGATGACCTCAAAGTCCTGAAAAGATTGTCCGAGTACCGAACGGATACACTTCCCAACATACTTCTCCTGATTATATACAGGAATAATTACACTAATTGCGGTTTTTTTCATAAACGTTTAGTGAACAGCAAACCAAAATCATCAAAAAATTAATCCAGGGGAGAAATATCAATATACGCATATTCCCACGGAGATTTCAATTTCAACATTCGCAGGGTATCTGCAATAAAATTGACTAAACGCATTTTAAGCGAGCGATTGTCCGTTTTTACACCTTTCCATTTTGTCTGATTCTGATATTTGTTGAACGTACTCCGAAAAGGATGAGGACGTCTCTGATACTTTTTCCAAGGCTTAAACGAACTAGTATAATGGACTATTACCGGATCTTTTCGTGCCTCTAAAACTTCTGCCTCCAATTTTCGGTAGTCATATTCATTGCAATTTTCCCAAAGAAAAGGATGCTGTAGATTGTATTTCAATGGGAAAAATAGCTTCTTATCACAAAACACTACATTCAATACATCCTGGTCATGCAATTTGATGTCTTCAGAATGTTCATTCATATACTCCCCAAAAAGCTTCAAAACATCATGCTCTCGCCAATAATGCAAATTAATAAGAAGCACTCCTGCGTTGACATAACCCAAGTGAGCAGGATACTTCAGTCGATCATAAAATTCTAAATGCCCACTTAAACCATCATAAGCCCCAACAATGGCATATTGCTCTATATTCATTTTCCAAAGTGGCAAAAGCGAATGTCTGACAATCACGTCACCGTCCAGATACAACACCTTCTCTATGTTCTTGGGAAGAAGCTCAGCGATATAAAGACGATAATAGGTCGTCTTTGTGATATCATATCTATACTGGCCCGCTGGGAACAAGCGATTCAACATCTCTTTATTGGCTGCATAAAACATGACCGTTTTCCCGTCAAACGACGAAACGACTTCTTCCAAATCATGACGGTCTCCGGCACTCACGGTATCGTCGACAATAATGTGAAACACGATGTCCACATCCGGGTTATTCACACAAACAGAATACATCATCACACCCGTTGGCATGACGAACCACTTGTCTGTACAAACTACAATATCCATTATTTCCATTTAAGTTTCTTCGATTATAGTCTGATATGGAGCCGATATAGAATCCGGCAGAGAAAATGGACAAACTTATCTACGCGATAATATAGTTTTCTCTTTTTAAGAAATAGGGGCAACAAGACAAATCTTATGGTTGTAGAACTTAGGAACGGTATCACATCTCCAAATAAAGGAACAGATTTAACGTCAAAACTACTTTTACAATTAATCACCAAATTCTGTATATCTTCGCCCATTCCCTGCCTATCCTTGATCATTTGATAAATTGTCTTTCCCAAAAATGGTGATACAGGATATTCATCATTCCACCAATTATGAATAAAATGCATAATCTTTGCCAAATGCAGGTATTTGATGGAAAATGAAATCTGACTATTATAGATACCAGATATCTTAGAGATAGGATTACCTAATTCCATATTGGTTCTTGTCAATGGAGTTTGATCGGTATAGTCAACAACATTCCCCAATTCACGCCAATTTTTATGCCATCTCTGATAAAACGTATAGACTTTCTTGGTATCTTTTGCGAAGATGACACCACTATTAAAATATGGCACATCAAGAGAGATGGTTTGACCATAAGCCATTTCATACAAATGAACATTATAATCTTTTTGGGATTGTAAACGGTATTCATCATTAACCATTCCTAAGTCGATATCCCAATCGTCAATCTCGTCCAACTTGTCCGTAATCACAGTATCTGTATCAATAAACAGAAAGTCACCTTTCACATATTCGCGTAAATTGGTCTTTATCCATCTTGAACGTTGTTTATTTCCTATCTCAGGATTAAAATCAACCGTTATCTTTTCATCAAAAAGTTCCAGGCTTTTGGCACGATATGAACCCTCTGCTGTATCCAATGTATCTTTGTCACATACCAAAACGATATGTGCTTCCGGGTTATGGTATCTTGCAGACCAAGCCGACACCCAGCCCTCTTCCCAATAAACATCATCCAATGATGATGTGATGACATAAACTAATTTTGTTCTCATATCCTTGAAATTATCGCATGGCCGAATTACGACTATTGGAAAAACAGGGATGAAGTAATTGAGGCCAGCAAAGCCCCTCTCATCTAGCATTTTACAGGCTCAGGAGAGCCTTGTCCTGACAAATTCCTAAATTGAAAGTCGCTTCACTACTTCAGGGTCCTTGTCTAAACTCTTGGCAATTTCACTGATAGACTTGCCAGCATCAAGCAGAAGTTTAATCATATTTCGCAGCATATCCTCCTGCTCGGCAAGCTGAGACTTCTGCTCGACAAGCTGAGACTTCTGTTCAGCAAGCTGAGACTTCTGCTCGGCAAGCTGAGACTTCTGCTCGGCAAGCTGAGACTTCTGTTCGGCAAGCTGAGACTTCTGCTCGGCAAGCTGAGACTTCTGCTCGGCAAGCTGAGTTTTTTGTTCGGCTATCTTATGCTCACGTACAAGAATCTCTGTGTCGCGCTTCTCAATAGCACTGAAATACTCATCCTCCACATTCATCCGATGTCGCATATCAGTATCGGCTGCTGCCATTGTCAGTCGGTGAAGAATACGCTCCATGTCGGCATCACCTTTATAGGCACGGTCGTCAATACTTAGCAGACGCCCGTCCTCCTCGTCCTTGCGCGTCTGGTCGAAAATGCTCAACACCATGTCCAGACGATTGTTGATATGTCCGTGCAGGCGGGGAATCTGCACGATAATGCTGTTGTGGGTCAGACTGTCAACAAAAGGATCTGGAAGGCCGACTGTCACTACGTTGCCGTCGTAGTCAAGCGACTGGTGGTTCACATAAAGCACCGGCTCTTCAATATTGCCTACTTTATGGCCGAGCAGATACACAGCCACCATCGGCAGGGCATTGCCGTCATTCTGCATGTTCTTTGGATTGGAATAGTGTACACCAAGGTATTGACGGAACCGTAGCGTCTCCGTCTCAAGCCACGTCTTCTGTAACTCAATGAGAATAAGCTTCTCTTTCCCACTGCCATCGCGGATAGTCGCACCGAAGTCTATACGGAACACCGACAACGTGTCGCGGTTGTCATCGCTATACTCATGGGGACGAACCTCCACGGCTACCACGTCCACCTTCAAGAGGGCGGAGAGAATGGTACGGGCGATACGCTCGTCCTCCATCAAATACTTGAATACAATATCGTATATTGGGTTGGCTATCTTCATACTTTCTTCCTTTATGCACTTTCCGACGGCAAAATTACAAAAAAAGCTGACTCACTCCAAACAAATGAAAGATTTTTTTCGATTATTCCCTCCGATTTATGCTATTTATGTTTTCATATCTTTGAGAATAGTCTGCCTATTCCACATTTACAGAATGTGTCGCTAAGGCAAGACTTGAGCTACGAGATTGTATTTCTCTTCTCACGATTTCAAAAAATTTCTCTTGCGCAAAATTTTGGGCAGCAACCCTATATGCATCATGGGCCATTTGCCTTGATTTTTCTGCTGATGACAATAACTCAATCGTTTTAGCAGCGAATGCTTCATCATTTTCTGCCAGCATATAATGTACGCCATCATTACAGATTCCTTCAAATCCTCTTACACCGACAGGAGTTGATACAATGGGGCGATTCATAAAAAGTGCTTCTACGAATTTCACGCTTGTACCAGAGCCATGATAGATTGGTATGACAACAACATTTGTCTTCTGATACTCAACGGTCAAGTCTTCCACCCTTCCTAAAGCCTTTACACCCTCTTTTTCATTCAACCATGTTATGAGTTCTGGGTTTCCTTCTCCAACAACACATAACTCAGCATCCTGAACTTGAGCCCTTATCAAAGGAAAAATATTCTCAACAAAATAACAGATACCATGTTTGCTTGGAAAGAAATTCAAACATCCGACATATAGTATACGATTAGAATTGAAATCCGTTACGTCTGGTATGGATTTTGTAATGCCTATTGTGTTTAATAAGAACACCGATCTTGGGGAGGGTGGCTCTAACTGATTGGAATGGAAGGAGCAAAGCACTTCACCTAATAGTTTTTCTACCATAAGACCAATCCTTTTAGACTCGTATATCTTTTTCCATTTAAGTAAACGGATTTTGGCTTGAGCAGCCAGATACTTTAGTCGATTCGTCGGGTTCTCATCTACATCAATCACTAACCTGTCTTTATATTTTAAAAGACCGCATTTAATAACCGAATCAATATATCTGCATACAATAATATCATAATTGTTTCTCCTTACAAAGCCGTCGATGACAGCTTCTTTCTTCTTATCTCTTCTATAATAAGAATAGGGATTAGAAGGCGACAATGACATAAAAATCCATGAAATTACAAAATCCACATAATGGTGTTTGTCGTGGATGATTTCTGAATAAATGACATCGCAGTTCTTGATATTTGATTTCAGACCTTCTTCATAGAATGATACTACATCAACATGCCCCATCTCTGACAATGCCTTGACAAACATATTATTTCTATTGGCACCGCCAGAGTTTATCCTGAAAATATTACATTTAGTTACAACAAACAAGATCTTCATATATCGTGTCTCTATTTTTTCTGGACTCTCCTTAATAGAATCTCTGTAAACTGACGAATCTGTTTTTCTGTTGAATACCTCTCCAGGAAATAAGCCGAAAGCTCCCCAAGTTTCCTTTCCGAGGGTCTGTTCTCTAAAGCTGATAATATCTTATCTGCAATGTCTTCTGTTGAATGAGGGTCAAACGTAGGGACCTTTCCACAAGTAATTTCTTTTAGGACATTTATATCTGAGACAAGGACAGGTACTTTTAAGACGGCAGCCTCAATAGGCGTCCACCCAAAGCCTTCCCTCAAAGAAGGAGAAACAAACAAGTCTGCATGGGCATACAGGTAACGCATCTCTTCCACTGGTCTATAGGACTGGTCAAAGATAATCCTGTCTTGCACATGAAGATTTGCCGCCAACTCCTTATAGTGTTCACACAGATCTTCGTAATTCCTATCTCCTTTCAAATATAACATATGGGGAATTTTTCCTACAATTAAGGCAAAGCCACGAATCAATGTTTCCGCATTCTTATGCTTATTAAAACAATTTACGTCCAAAATATAAGGTCGGTCACAAACTTCTTCAATAGCCTTCTCCTTTATGTTAAAGTCGAAAATCAGACTGTTATGCACAACCACAGAGTCTTTGTTTTCAAAATAATTCAGTTCCTTACGCGTTTCTTCGGAAATGGATATATAGTAAGGGATCTTTTGTATCAATAATCTTCGATAGACGCGCCAGAAAAAGTATTTTAACTTTCCCATTTTCGCCTTTAATATATGATAAGAAGTCAGGTCATGAACCACTGCATGTTGATGATACTTCCTCGGAAAGAATATTTTACAATCAAAATGATATGGAGTCAGGATAATGTCTATATTTCTCTCTGCGAGTTCTTTCTTAAATGATACAAGTCCCAAAAGCCTGTCAACGATTGGCCACGGTGTAACATGACTGTGTTCGTCAATGATAATTTTGGGGACATTGAAACCAACCATATGGTCCAGATACGATTCCCGTCCTTTCCAGACAATTACGCTCACATCAAAGATTCCACTTTCTCTGAAACCCTTGATCAGATGGATTGCGTAATAATCTAATGAGCACAGATTCTTGCCACTGTAAAAATGTGAGCAATCAATTAGTAGTTGATACACCTTCGTAACAATTTATCGGTTCTATATTGAATGGACTTCTTGGCTATATTCCACAATGGCGGCAAGGAATGCCTTACAATGACGTCACCATCCAAATACAAGACTTTATGAATATCCTTAGGCAAAATCTCTGATAACATAAGTCGATAATAAGCAGCCTGTGTGACATGCGACCCCATTTTGACATTGGGGAAGCAGGGGAATTTCGTCACGTCAACATGATAAAACGTGATAGACTTTCCTTCAAATACCGTAACTGTTTCTTCCAAATCACGCATCCCTTTCTCTGTCACATTATCGTCGACAATAATGTGAAACACGATGTCCACCTCCGGATTGTTCACACATACCGACTGCATCATCACGCCGGTCGGCATGACAAACCACTTGTCTGTACAAGCTACAATATCCATCTTATTCATAGGATAAAACCATTTGAGTCATTGTCACATGATGTGACTCAATACGATTTCGGTCAGACCGTCAATTTGCTTCTTCAGTGAGTATTTCTCCTGATAAAAGGCCGACAAGGCTACTCGCTCCTCCAAAGAAGGTGGAGTTTCCAGGGTGGAAAGTATCTTCTTGGCCAGATCATCCACGGAATACGGGTCAAATGTGGGTATCTTCCCACAAGTCACCTCCTTCAACACATCAATATTGGAAATCAAGACCGGTGTCTTCAGTACAGCCGCTTCTATAGGTGTCCAGCCGAATCCTTCCTTAAGAGACGGAGTGACAAACAAATCAGCATGGGTGTACAGCCAACGCATCTCTCCCTCAGATCGGTTTGAAGTATCAAAGACCACACGATGCTCCATTTTCAGTTTGGACACAACACTTTGCAAATATTCAATATCTGAATAACGAGAGTCATATCCTTTCAAATACAATATATGAGGAATCTGGTCCTTTAATTCGTACAACGCTCTGATGAGTGTTTCCGCATTCTTATACAGTTCGAACCTGTTCACATCGAGAATGTACTTTCGTCCACAAACTGATTCGACTGGCTTTTCTTGTTGTTGAAAGTCAAACGGAATACTGTTATATAATACAGCCGAATCCCTTTTCGTACACTTTAGCAGTGCTCTACGCGTTTCTTCTGAAATAGAAATAAAACGCACCCTCCTGAAAAGTATCTTTCTCCACAAACTGACACAGGCATATTTCCACTTTGGTGTGTTCTCTTTTCTTCTCTGAAGGTAAATCAGATCATGTACGACAGAATAATGACGATACCGTTTCGGAAAGAAATAGCGGCCTACTACATGACATGGGGTGATGACCACATCAACGTTTCTTGCCCGTAGCTCTTGCTCAAATGGTATAAGTGCTAAAAGCCGGTCTAAAGCAATACTATGCGTCACCGTATCTTTTAAATCAACAACAATTTTATCAACACAATAGCCCGCGAGACAATCAATGTAGTTTTCCATCCCTTTACAGACAAGGGCTGTTACATCAAAGAGCATGCTTAAGCGCAACCCCTGAAACAACCGACCTGCATAGATATGCAGACTGTCGGGAGATGAAGGTATTTCCTTAATGTATGAGCAATCTATCAAAAGATGGTGTTTTCTACCGATTTCCATAACTTGTATTTATATAGGATTGAGAACATCACGAAAAAGGATAGGTGATTTCGAAAGGACAGGATTGGATAAGAGGTGATGAATCATAATCTATGGGAGTATAATGAACACATTGTTCAAGCACTTTCTCAATAGTAGTTGAATTTGTAATCCTTAGGGGTTCTTTTGTTTTACGTCCGACACCAGAGAAATAGTCTAAATACTTAAACTCTCCCTCAAATGTGTCGTCTCCAAACCGAATCCAGACATTGGGTATCTTATAGGCATCTGCAATTATCAATCCATGCAAGGAACTTGATGCAATACATTCACATTCGGTTATTCTATCTATGACACCCTCCCATCGGTCATAATTTACTATATCAATGACTTCTGCTTTCACCCCAGCCTTC
The DNA here is from genome assembly GCA_017389705.1 of Prevotella sp. GTDB lineage: Bacteria > Bacteroidota > Bacteroidia > Bacteroidales > Bacteroidaceae > Prevotella. Next base: position 16,960 of record JAFPEE010000166.1, on the reverse strand, counting down.
TCAACCATGCGACGAATCAGCTCATTCCCTTGATCCCTAAAATGAAGTATGAGTCCAAGTTTGTGCTTCTTCTTTCTGACGGGCCGATACAAAAAGGGAAGTAACAACGCTGGGTCGCCATATACTTCAGGACAATCTATTCCTTGTTTTTGTAAAAACGCTCTCGTCAATTTCCCTCGTACAGCACAAATCTTCTTCGGTAAACCATTCATTGGTAAACCTGCATCCCTAGCTCCACTTCCCCAAACTATATTATTTTTCTGACTCATAAAATACAAGTTCAAAATAGACCCAATGCACATATACTTGGGGAATCTTCTGACATTCCATATTTGGGAATAATTGAAGATACGCTTACCAGTGAGTTCCTTTAATATGTAATAGTTGAGATCATCCCCGAAATTGCGATGAACCACTTTGTCTTTATGCCAGTCCATCGAAGCATTTACAAGCAAAACATCTTTCCTTGCAAATCTCAGCGAATAAATTGTATTAGCCAAACAGCGCCACCAATGACGTGACCGTCTCACAATTGCCCTTATTATGCTTTTTCGGTCTCGCATGTTTTACGTTTCTAACTTGGACTGTCAATCTATAGGTGCTATGTCTATAAAATCATATCTTGTTTCTATATGGGACTTTAGTCCATATTTTCTCAACACGTCTGCAACGAAGTTAATAAAACGAAGTTTGAAGGGGCGCTTGTCTATCTTCACCCCCTTCCACCTCGTTTGATCCTGATATTTGTGCCATGTGCTACTATACGGATGTGGATAGCGCTGATAGACATGCCATGGTTTTTTATCTGTATAATGGACGATGACGGGATCACGGCGAGCCTCCTCCACATCTTTTTTGTATTTGCAATTATTCCATAGTGGATTCTTCCCCTTCTTTAAGAAGCCAGAGGTCAGATTGTATTTCATGGGGAGTATGACTTTGTTTTCTGAGAAAGCAACATTCAATAAATCCTGATCCCAGAATCGAAGTTTCTCGGCATATTCTTGTAAAATACGCATAAAATCTTTCACCACTTCATGCTTTCGCCAGTATTGAAGGTCAATAAGCATCACTCCAGAATTAAAATACCCCAACTGGGGAGGATGATTTAAGCGATCGTAGAAATCCGGAAACACTTCGTAAGGATAAATCACGACGCCTACTGGTTTTTCCTTCATGTCTATATTCCACAATGGAAGCAGGGAATGCCTTACGATGATATCACCATCTAAATACAGGACTTTTTGAATATTCTTAGGCAAAATCTCTGATAACATAAGTCGATAATATGCAGCCTGTGTGACATGCGTCCCCGTTGTGATATTTGGGAAACATGGGAATTTCGTCACGTCAACATGATAAAACGCAATTGACTTTCCTTCAAATACCGTAACGGTTTCTTCCAAATCTCTCCGATCCTTGGATGTGACGCTGTCATCATGAATAACATGGAACATAATGCCCACATCCGGGTTATTCACACAAACAGAATACATCATCACGCCGGTCGGCATGACAAACCACTTGTCTGTACAAACAACAATATCCATGACTTTCACTTTATTCGAATCTTCCTATGAAATCTCGACATACTTCTGTCAAGTGTTTGGCTAAAGGTTTCCATGAATCTTTATTTGCGACAACATCTTCAGGAAAATTGTCTGTATAATCAAATTCTGCTTCTATTTTATACGGGGTAACATTTACAACATGCAACAGTTCTATTAATCCTTCGAAACGACAAGTACTATCCTCTTTCCACGTATTACCGAATGTAAAATAAACAGGTGTCCCTAATCCTAAACATGGCAATGCACAATGAATACGTCTCGTCACCACATATTTTGCCTTGGCATACATTTGTACCAATTTCTCAGCCTCTTTTAACCTCATCTCATTTGATAAAGTGGTATAACTAGAACTTTCGTGACATATATATGTGGCATTATTAAGAGTGTTTTTAGAAAAGAACTTTGAATAAAGCCTGTAAAACCTCGCCGCTCTTATCTTTTTTACAAAGGTGCTTATTTGCAGATGATCATCATGCAATTGTAGATATAGCTTATTCACGAGAAACGGATGTCTTAATAAAGTAAGCACATCCAGAATGAGTAGCCATCTCGATTGGGAGCTGGGAATGGCAGGATCTACGAAACAGACTGTTTCTTCCTTGTCGGGTGAGGAATATCTTAAGCCCAGTGTTAGTGTCAAACAACCCGAGAACCAAGCTTTTATCCCTTTTTTAGTCAACAAGTCACAGGTATATTTATCCCTGCAGCCTATCGGTTCATGCTCCTTAAGATAAGAAACCCCTTCTTCACATAATATCTTATCGGCTACAGTACTGTTGATATGGAATGCAACAAAAAGAGGATGGATTTTCTTAGTAGGCGGCCAGAATTCCGGGAAATGCATGTACCACCCATTCATAATGACAGCACACTCATCACCATCATATACTGACAGTCTTTCTCTATCAACAAAACCATCTAAAGATGGAAGGAACTGAGAAGCGGCCAAACTTTGAATGTAATCTCCAATATTTATCACATCATTACGCTTACGGAGATTTTCTACAGACAACAACTTATATTTCATTGGTATTCATTTTCTTTTATCAAGCTCACAGAGCTTTCCCCTGAGTTTAATCTATTGGAGCAACATCTAAAAATCTCCTGTTTTGTTGCAATGGCGGTAAAAGTCTTAGCATCCTAAGGACATTGCCAACGAAGCGTCTCATACGCTGTTTCCTTGTTCGATGTTCATATTTTACTCCTTTCCATTTTGTCATGTCTTGATATTTATACCATGTACTGCTAAAAGGATGCGGCTCTGCCTGATATTTTCTCCATGGCTTAGCAGTACCGGTAAAGTGTATTATACAGGGATCCATGCGGGCTTCTAAAACTTCTTTTTCAAGTTTCCAATAATCATACGCCACATTTTCCCGCCATAGGAATGGATGCTGCAGGTTATATTTTATCGGGAAAAACACCTTCTTGTTACGAAACACCACGTTTAAAACATCCTGATCGTACATTTTGACTGAATCCGCATGCTTTTCCATGTATGATTCGAAGTTTTTCAATACTTGATGTTCCCGCCAGTATTTCAGATTAACGAGGAGTACCCCGGCATTAAAATAGCCCAGGTCAAACGGATACTTCAGGCGATTGTAGTATTCAATACAACCACAAGAACAATCGTTTGCTGCGGCAACGGCATTATCGCCCATATCAATATTCCAAAGGGGCAAGAGAGAATGTCTCACTATAACGTCGCCATCCAAATATAGCACTTTGTCCAAATCCTGGGGAAGCAACTCTGCAAAATACAAACGATAATATGTCGCTTTGGTAACATCATTCCTACCAATCCAACCTCTTGGGAATGATTTCTTTTGCAGCTCATCACTCACATTGTAGAAAGCTACAGACTTCCCCGCATAGGGAGCCACGATACCCTCTAAATCTTGTCTGGCTCCGGCCTTCACATTCTCGTCTAAAATGATATGGAATACAATATCCACATCGGGATTGTTCACACATACCGACTGCATCATCACACCCGTCGGCATCACGAAATGCCTGTCGGTACAGGCAGCAATATCCATTCTCATAATGTCAACAAAATTATCTTTTCGAATTTATTGCGTTTAGGATCCTGTACTTCAACGACCTTAATACCAGTTTGAATAATATGTAACTTTTCGAAAAGCCATTATCTCTTGCTATCCCAAAATATTCGTCTAAGCTCTTCCAGTCTTTTCTGTGATAACTTTCACTGAAAGGATAAAACATACCTGCGTCAAAGACTGGTATACCATGGTCTATCATGAAACGGTTTTTCCGAGCCATTACTTCCAACTTCATTCTCTCCCACACCAAACTCTTTGTAAAAGTTATGCTATCTTTTCTGTGGACTATACAATATGCTTTCCTACGGTCTACCTTTATTGTTTTAGCGTGATACCCAACCATATACGAAAATGTGGCATCATTGACAGACGGAGTCTCGTCGAACCTGATTTGGAAACGTTCAATCAGGCTTCTTCTAATCATCTTACACCAGGGCTCCGTGAATTGATATCTCAGCCCCAAGAAGTCCTTGTCTGTCCCTCTCAAACTATCCTCTATCTGTCCTTGGAGTCGGTCTGCCCGACTTCTGACGCAATATGTTTCCGAGTCCACAGAGTCAGCATTGAAGTAGACGATATCACAAGTCTCATCTTGATAGTCATCAAAGACATCATTGATACAGTCATGAAAGAAATCATCAGCATCAGCAAACAGCACGTAATCCCCTGTTGCTTGCTGCAAGCCTATGTTACGTGCCGCGCCACCTCCATCATTCTTCACTGAATAAACAAAGTGGAAGGTAGGAAAAAGAGCCTGTAGCCCTTTGAGTTCTGTTCGCACGTCATCCCTGCTACAATCGTCTACCACAATAACCTGAACATCATCCCTCCGGGGAATTGATTCGAGGCATCGCTTCAACAGCTGAGGGATATTGTAATGAGGAATAATGATTGAATAAAAAGCACTCATCTTATTTCTTTATACGTTATTTCACAACACCAAGATTGTCAAAAATACTTTTACAATAATTATCAGATAGTGTTATAAGGGTATCTAGCTCACAGGGGGACAGACCCCATGTGAGCCCAAATCACTCCTATCCTTGGAGGTGATGTTGTCATCACAAATAACATGGAACATGATGTCCACATCGGGATTGTTCACACATACCGACTGCATCATTACGCCCGTCGGCATCACAAAATTTCTGTCGGTACAGGCTGCTATATCTATTCTCATAATGTCACTAGTTTCCCTTGTAAATTAGCTCACAGGACGACAGTCCCTGGGGCCTTAAAACAATCTATCAGCTTTGTCAGAATCCTGTATAGGAAACGACCAGTCTTCTGATGCCCTTGCAGACACAGGGCAACACACCTCATCCTGGACCACCACCTTGCCCGCCTACACTCTTCGATAAGCCTTTCGTTAATTTCCGGATAGACATCTTTTATACTCCATCTGCAGTTACCTTCCATCCTCATCATTAGCATCTTTACACTCTTTTTTCGAAAATACCACCCCTCATCAAACCGGCTGTCTGTCAAAATAGGAGAAAAAGTATTGATGTATAGCATAAGAGAACGAACATGCTTATCACTTATCAATTTTGTTAAACTACTTTTATTCATGACGATATCATAATGACACAAAGCTTCCGGCAGATGAGATACTTTTATAGGATTAGTTAACAGTTTTGTAATTACATAGGTATCTTCAAAACCCCACATCTCTGGATGAAAAGTCACATGATGTCGAATGAAGCACTCACGTCTGATCAGCTTATTCCATAAGCACCCACCCCAATAACGAACCAAGCTCATCAGCAGGTCAGTATTATCTACCGACGTAACACACCCGGAAACGTATTTAATCCTGTCGACATAGATCTGCTCATAGTCACATATCACCATGTCAACATTGTCGGCTGTAATCTTTTGATGCAGCTTCTCAAGCCAATCCGGCTCTACCCAATCGTCTGAGTCGGCATGGATGACATATACCCCCTTAGCCGCATCCAGCCCTACCTGCCTTGCAACACTCACGCCCTGGTTGGCTTGATGAATAACCCTGAAACGCGAATCCCTCGAAGCATACTCATCGCATATAGCCCCGCTCCTATCCTTACTGCCATCATCCACAAGGATGCACTCCCAGTCCAGGAACGTCTGATTCACAATACTGTCCAAACACCTGCGGAGCCACTTTTCCGCCTGATACACTGGCACGATAACTGAAATTTGTGGCATACTCATATATCTTCTATCAACTCGTCTAACTTGCGCAGCTGTTTCATGCGTAAATAGTCCAGTCCTTCCCGGTCATCCTGTGACGCATATCGGCATCGGCAGCCGCCATCGTCAGCCGGTGCAGGATGTGCTCCATGTCGGCATCACCTTTATAGGTACGGGCGATGCGCTCGTCCTCCATCAGGTACTTAAACACGATGTCATAAATCGGGTTGGCTATCTTCATACTTTTCTTCCTTTTTGAGCTTACTGACGGCAAAAATACAAAAAAAACGGACTCATTCCAAACTAATGAAAGAGTTTTTTCGATTATTTCCTTAGAATTATGTTATTTTTGTTTTCATTTCCTTGAAACAGAGAACAATCGAGGACACACCACCTGAGTAAAAATCTCTCGATAATAATGGTATAAAAAGTATTCATTACCCGTTGGCGGAATAATAAAAAAGAGATCTACGATTCAATAATTTTTGTAATATATTCAAGTCTGATTCTAACCGGATAATGCCAGTCTATGAGTGCTATTGGAATCATGAGCGCGAGAAAAACAATCTTGAAGAGTCTTAGTTGAGCCGTTCCGTACATCTTCTTATAACACGTCATAAGCCCAGGGATAGCAGTCCATTTCCAACGGTTAAACCCTCCTTTTCGGCTCCCGCCCCTAATATGAATGATACTCGGAGTATCGATAATACAAGATATAAAATCATGTTTTTTGTATCTATATTGCATCTCCGTTTCTTCGTAATAAAGAAAGAAATCCGGATCAAACAGTCCATATTTGTCGGCAACCTCTTTTCGCATAAAAAGATCTGCACCAGTTACATATTCAACTTCAAAACAATGCTGGTCTATAAAAGAAATTGGTTGTGTGTCAAACCCAAACATACCCTTTTTATATCTTCGCAATAAAGGCACACGCCTCATTATTTCGTTACCAAGTGTTGGGAAATTACCATACGAATGAGTCCTCTGCCCATTACTTCCTTTCAGAATACATCCCATACAGGCTATTCTATCTGTACGAGACTCCATCCCCTCAAAAAACTCCTTGATGGCATTGTTTAATAACAGTGTATCAGAATTTAGCAAAAAAAGATATTTCCCACAGCTATGCTGATACCCTAAATTGTTGGCTTTGCCAAACCCAAGGTTTACCTCACTATAAATGTATTGAATTCTTGTGTCCTTTTCGAAATGTTCTTTACTTCCATCTGTTGAACCGTTATCAACAAGGATAACCTCATAATCTACCCCCTCTGTTTTCTCGAAAACAGAATCAATACAAGATTGTGTAAGTTCTTTCGTGTTGTAATTTACAATGATAACAGATACATCCATCCACTAATGTCCACTAAATTTTCATTGTATTAATCTATTAAATTAATACAATCTACAAAAAATACCATTAAATTCATATTTCAAATTCTTCGGCCTTTCATTTATTATCTTAGCAGGTATTCCTGCAACAACTGCATAAGGTTCCACATCCTTTGTTACCACACACCCTGCACAGCAGACAGCTCCCTCGCCAATAGTAACTCCTGGCAATACAATAACATTGCAACCAAGCCATACTCTATCACCAAGCTAATAAAATTGACTTCATTTCCTTCTTTTTTCATTTTTTCTTTTTAATGGTATATGATGTATCAAAAGACAGAAGATATGGGTGATGATTCTCTTGTTCTTCTTCTGGAATATATCGTCGTAAATTGGGATAATGATGGCGCAGATAAGTTTCCAAATCATCCGGTGCCATCACCTCTAATGGACCGAACTGGACTTTTTGTGATTGTTCAATGCTTTTAATTCTAATATGGTCACGAGGCATATTGACTATATTATAATAGGTTGCATCCCAATTATTAAAGAGAGTCTGTAACCAAATGATCATTTTAAAATGAGTCTTCCTCGGCACAACTGAAATAAAGATACGTCTTAATAAAGAGGGCATCATCCTACGGGGAAGAGGCGTTTCGATTACACACTTCCCAAAATACTTTGAAGTCCATGCAATTCTCTCCCGATATGTTTCTTCCAGCATAGAGGCTAATTTCTGCTGGCAAATCTGAATAGGCTTACAATCTGGTACTTTATCAAGAGGAAAGATGTCTACATAAATCCCATGATGCATATCAACTTCTCTATAATATTCTTCCACAAAGGCAGTACCATCCATCCTAACCTTCGCAAAATAAAATGGATAAAGAGGTTCTGTTCCTGTCCACTGAAGAAAAAAGCCTTTTTTAAGAACTGATGGTGCTTCACGTAAGAACCTGTTATAGTTCTCACGTGTCATCCCCATATCGACATCATCGTCCCATGGCAAGATAGCCTTTTCGAATAAAGCACCTATACCTGACCCGCCTATAATAAAATAGGGGATCTCCAATTGTTCGCAGACACGGACAATTTCTTCTAATATCGCATATAAGTATTCGTGCAGTTTTTTAATCTCTTCAGGTGTATAATTCTTTTTTTCCCTCATTTATCTCCGCGTATTTTTGTTGATCAGCCCACTAAAAAGCTGCAATAATCCATTATCTTCTGATATAAGCCGACCATTTTCATCTTACGATAATGCTTTTGGAGGAAGGCCTCTCGTTGACGGGCGTAATGAATGATTTCATCCACCTTGTGGTTCACAACAGCCGACATCAGTACATGGCCTCTCCATCTTTGACCGATCTTTGACTGATGCAGCCTTGCCCACGACAAGATTTCACGATCATGGTACTCCCTATCGACAAATTGAAGGATACCGTCCAAAGATCCTGGCTGATAATGTAATCGGCCGACAAGTTCCCAGCCATAAACCCTAATATAATGAAGGAGGACATCCGGCAGCAAGTCCTGACGTTGCATGCTCATACACAAGCGGTAACGGTAGTTGAAATAGTAGCCGCCCTTGCTGGCAAAGGGAAAGAATCGGGATGAGGCTCCCCCATACCGATAGTGGTATATAACCTCATTTGCCAGCCAACAAGACTGCAAATGTTGTGCCAAGGCCAAGTTGAGAGACAAATCTTCAACTAACGAATCCTTTGAGGTCGGGAACAGCATTGCCTCATCACACCTCATGGCTTCAAGAATACAGGACCGCCTATATATCCGGCCCCACATATAGACACCTCCAGAATTATTGCCCCTCTGATCCAGCTTGAGAAGTATCTCTATCCACTCATCCTTGCTGATAACGGTGTTCGCCACATCAAAAGGAACGGCTTTTTTGGACACCAGCCCCCAATTGTCATACACGGTGTCGTGGTTTCCTGCAACCATGTCGAGATGATGCCTCCCGGCAATCTCGACAAGCGTACTTAGGGCGTTCTTCTCCAAATAGTCATCGCAATCGATAAAAAAGACATACTCGCCCTGAGCTCGCAGCAGTCCGTCTTTTCTCGCTTGTATTCTCCCCCCATTCGGCTTGTCAATGAGGATGATGCGCTCATCTCTCGCCGCATACTTCTGGCAGATTCTCAAACTGCCGTCCGTAGAGCCGTCATTGACCAGGATGACTTCAATAGCCTTGAAGTCCTGCTCAAGCACAGAACGGATACACTTGCCCAACACCTTTTCGGTGTTATATACCGGGCATATAACGCTGACTACCGGTGAAAACATTGATATAGTACCCCCTCAAATATACCTGAAAATATCGCCCACAGCTTCCGCAATTTATCCTCCTCAAACAAAATAATATTCCTTGGAGTCTTTCGGAGGTATAAGCAGAATGACTTCCAAAGCATCTCTGAATGGTAAGTCAGAATAAGGATAGCCTGGCTCTTGTACATACAATGCAGTCGTTTCGGAGAATAGCTGGAATATGACACTTGATGGCCGAAAAATGACACCACTTTCGGGTCTCCGAATTTCTGTTTGAGGACACAGTCGCGGACGACGTATGTCCTGATACCTCTCTGCCTGGCTCTCAGACAGAATTCTATGTCCAGTCCGTCTATAGCGAAGAACTCGTCATAGCCGCCAACGGCCGCTATAGTGGAAACAGGCAGCATCATTCCCGACGTTATCGTGAATTCTCTTTCCTGAACAGGGTCAACAGGTCTTAGCGAATGTTCGACATAAGGGCCGTAGATGGCCGACAGGCCTTGGCAATGGGCCATGACTGTTTTTTTGTACAAGGGGAAGTCTGTAAAAAGGGAATCCTGATCCATCGTCAGCAAATAGTCGTAGCCATTCTCTTCGGCATATCTCCAGGCACCATTCAATGCATGTGAGATACTGTTTACGCCATCACCTTAAATGTGACCTCGAAGCCCGATATGTCAGATACGGTCGAGGAGGGTTTTGTGGACCTCGATGTCCTGGGGCTCGGAGGGCTTGGTGATGAGACATAATTATTTCTTTAGTTTTAAAGACAATTTTTCGATTACCCAACCCTCTTAGCCAAGAGGGCTTCAAACCTATCTCTAAATCTCTTTCCAATCATGGGAAAGAGACTTAATCAGAAAAACGTGGTTTAAGGTAAGGTAACCAGCAACTTGCGAATTACATTACCTATTTTACACCATGGTTTTTATTTCATCAAACTATCTACAGTTTCATTGGAAATATTAAGGTTTGTTGCTATTTGGCCTGGTGCCCAACCGGACTTTAAAAGCAACTTGATGGCGGAGCGAAGCATAGACTCTTGCTCCATGTATTTTGCATCATAAAACTCTATAATGCTACTACGATTAGGACTTAGTATGTAATTGTCCTCTTTGGACATTTCTTCCAAAACCACCTTATTGTTCTTTAAACAATCAAGAGTTTGCAGTACGTGGTACAAATCTTCATCTTGAGAATACAATGTTTCTAATTGTGTTAGTATATGCTTGTCGTCATCGATTTGATACATTTGATGAAACAGATTTAACACTTTGTAAAAACGATCGTGTAAAATCCTATCCAATGTCAACCCCGTTATATCTATGCATTTCGTAATCTTATGAAATTGTCCAATGATAGTGATGATGAATAAAGACGGTTCTGAGATTAACCTGATTTTCTTTACGATAATGACTACCTCGTTTTTCTTTCCGTCGGCATCGCGAATCGTCGCGCCGAAGTCGATGCGGAACACCGACAGCGCGTCGCGATTGTCATCACTATACTCATGGGGGCGAACCTCAACGGCTACCACGTCCACCTTCAAGAGGGCGGAGAGAATGGTACGGGCGATACGTTCATCCTCCATCAAGTACTTGAATACAATGTCATAAATCGGGTTGGCTATCTTCATAACTCTATCCTTTCTTCATTTACCGACGGCAAAATTACAAAAAAACGGACTCATTCCAAACTAATGACAGAGTTTTTTCGATTATTCCCTCCTTTATTTAGTATTGCCTTCCATTTACTAAACAATTTTATTGATCGGATGAATATTCTATAGGAAAAATCTGCACTTTTTGCTAATATCATATTGCGTTGTACAACGCGATGCTCGTATTTGGAGAAAGGCACATCCTGCCATGGAAAATCACTATTAGATTCGTAACATTCTATTTCGTTAATAATAATATGACCACCAGAAACGAATTGCAAAAATAGTTTTTGGGTTAAAACTGAAGGTATTGCTATCTTCTGTACGTTGTCATTTGTACACAAATACTCCATTTCGTCTTTCCCTTCCAATTGTATCTTTATGATACCTCTCGCCGAGTTGTAGTTCTGATAAATTTTAATTTCTTTCAAGCATATCTGTCTTGGAAAGGCTATTTCTATTGTTGGTTCCTTATCATTAATATCAGGCGACCACCCTTCTGAATTAATGGGCAAAATATCATTGATAGCATTCTTAGGCTTTGCTAACATAAAATCATTTAAATAATGACCATCACCTGATGAAACCGTTATTTGAGAATACAAAACTATATTATACGGACTTCTATACCAATAACAGGAGTCTGGATTAGCAATTTTAGGGAAAAACTGTAAAGCACAATACCTTAATTTATAATAATCTGATTGTGTCCTATGAGCCAAAAGGGCTTTAAATATTGGATTCTTCCAGTAATAAAGGGTAGAAATATTTCTACTGTTTCTTATACGGATGCGGTCTTCCCAATTGTAGGGAAAGCACTTCTCCTCGATTGTATCGCCAGCTGAAAGTTTGATGGAGGTCTGTTTTAATATTGTATCAAAATAATCATACGGCCCAAACCATACGCCATTATATGCGAAAGCTTTCAATATAATTGGACGATAATTGCAGTCTCTTTTAAGAATTTCGCCCATACATTCATCAAACAGAAGAGAAACGCACTTATGATCCGAATGTTTGTCTAAATCAACACAGACAATTAAATCTGCCTTCTTTTCGTTGATTAACGCTTTGATATCTTTCTTATAATTACCTCTTATGTAAGAGTGGTGCTTTCCTGTCTTTGAGCAACAGTATTCTTTCGTATTACCCGCACAATAAGTTTCCTTTTTCCCACAATAAGATTCTACAGCATCACCCTCTTTACTATCGTAAATATGAGTACCTCTATAACCATCTCCATAACCCAAAAAAATCAATTCTTGATACTTGAATATTCTTTGCGCTTTTTGTGCCTCTCTAATCCTTTTAGCTGTGAATTCAGGTACATGATCTCCATTAGTACAAATGGCTACAGAGGTATAAATCCCATTAGCTTGTAATGTCTCAAATAGGCCTCCCGCCACATTAATTTCATCGTCGGGATGAGGTACTATGATTAAAGCGCTTCGAATCATTGATAAATCATATTTGCTTATCATAATAGTATCTTTAGTTCGTACCATCAAACATCTCCATCGTGGCATTACCCTCCTGACTGATGCCATCGCGTTGCAACACCTTCTGGATAGTCAACCAGATAACCCTGATATCAGTCATCAGGCTGATATGATCTTTTTGAATTATCATCAGCTTTCAATCTTATAGTGTGCCATAATACTGTTTATCTGTTCATCATTCCTGTTCTGACCCCTATTCTGTGATTCGAGCTTTACATTCCCCTTTATCGCTATTGGTAGTACCTGCCCATTAGGCAACATGACTTTTTCACGTCCTGCCATTGATACCATCGCATTCAGCCATATATCGTCTGCTATTGGCGTCAACTTCAACGCCAATTCAATATTTGTCAGGTCTTCATGCAGCCATGATGGTCTCAACAGCGTGCCACCGCCTGAACCAAAGAACAAATCATCGCCTGTAGAATAGCTACGTTCTCTCGGCCAGCTGTTATATGGCATCAACTCGCCATTCTCTTTATATCCTATATGATATCCATAATTACAAATAATTGCTTCAGGATGTTCCTTATGTACCGTCATCGTGCGCTCTAAGATATCCGTTGGATAATAAATATCATCATCAATGAGGAAGACGAGTGAATCAGGGTATTCTTTTGATACATAGTGGTATTTCTTATGCGAACGGATATCACCTTCTACCATTCTTATTTCAAGCATGTCTCCCTCGCGTTCTCTTAACGAAGCAGGAATGCTAGTAACATCAGGGAACTGTTCTTTCGAGAGCCAAAGAATCATCTTTTCAGGCAGGACAGTTTGTCTCTTCAAACACTCCACCACCATCCATACCTTATCAATACGGACGGGGAAAGAGGTAAAGGACACTATCAAGTCTTTTACAACAGCTCCTTTTCTTTCACTAATATGCTGTGACAAATAGCGAGGAATATGCCAATTTGCCAGTTTTCTCACGATAGACCGCAAGGGATTAAACGCCCTATAGCGAATCCACTTCCTGTTGTGTAGACTTCCATAGAGCTTTACGTAGAAGTTGAGAACGTTCATCTGAATGACTCGAATCTAACGAATCAATTTGTTCCATTAAACATCTCCATGGTAGCCTGACCGGCTTCGTTAATGTCTGCACGCTGCAGGACTTTCATAACGGTTAGGACTGTTATCTTGATATCGGTTGCAAATGACAGATGATCCACATACCAAACATCCAACTTGAACTTCTCTGTCCAGCTGATGGCATTGCGACCGTGACACTGGGCCCAGCCGGTAATGCCTGGACGTACCTCATGGCGACGAGCCTGTTCCTTGCTATATAGCGGTAGGTATTCCACTAACAAAGGTCTTGGTCCTATCAGTGCCATATCGCCCTTCACAACGTTGATAAGCTGTGGCAGCTCGTCAATACTCGTCGAGCGTACAAACCTACCCACTTCGGTAAGCCGCTCAGCATCAGGCAACAAATTCCCTTCTGCATCCCGCTCATCCGTCATCGTCTTGAACTTGATAATCTTAAAGATCTTCCCGTCCTTGCCTGGGCGCTCCTGAAGAAACAGAAGCCTACCCCAACCTCCTCCCTCAAGGGAGGGGTTTCCTTTGCTGTTTGCTATATAAAGGCATATCGAGATAATGAGCAACGGAATGCACAGAATCAGCAATGCCAACAGGGATATCCAGAAATCAATAAATCGTTTGAAGAAATGTTGGTACATAATTATAAACTACGGTCACCTGTACCGCTACTGAAAGTGAACAGAACAGGAAAAAAGTGGTTTACTTTCTCATTAGCAGAAAGAAGTAAAATACAAGTAATAACCCGCAACCTTGAAGTCATAGTACTTTGGCATTGTTCAATCCTCCATGTACTTTAAGTTACTCTGTAAGTACCTGCTCACAATAGAAAGTTCGATATCATCCATTGTTGTCTCTAATACTTCGCAATCCTCACTGAGCACAACAGCCTTGTCTGGGCAGTTTAGATTGAGGACATGGATGCCATCCTTCTCACGAGTGAAGGAATAACCGTTGACAATTATATCAGCCTTGTCGGCAATACTTTTAATATCAGGCATAAGCAATACGTACGCTTTTAATTGGTTTTAAAAAGACATCAGACTCTATATAAAGCCCATCCAAAATAGGCTTGAGATCGATGTATTCTTCTTCTGGTTCTGCATTATGGCGGTATTTGGCCATAACAACCAAATATCCATTTTGCCACTTCACAACATCAGTATATCGCTCCAGACTGTAAGGAGCCTTGAAACGTATATTATACCCCCCGAAACTGAAGGCTGTAAAGCCTCCTGCACTGCTGAGAATTGCCTCATGCTGACTATCGACTGATTCTTTTGAAGATGTTGCTACCATATAAATATTTATAGATTGGTGCAAAGATACGAAAAAGTTGGGGAACTTATCGTATTCTGCTTGTTTTTTTATATTTATTTGCTTCAAAATGGTTAGCGTTAAGGTTAAGGTCAAGGTTAATCTACACTTGCAACACCAGCACCAGCGTTTTCCTTTAGGACATACAGCTTTATCCTGCTGTCCTTCTCCATACTCGGCTAACTTAATTCAAATAGTATTTCCTCATATCCTTCCAGTGGTAGTAGGGCGTGCAGAACAGCTTGAAAGTGCTACCTGCACTTACAGGATGACAATGGATATTTTAAAGGTTTTTTTAACAAAATCTACGAATTAATCCACGTTTATTTGGGCATGTCACCGCTCCAGCCGTGACCGAGGTCCCAGTGCTCGTCGTATACGAACTCGAAGTATGGCAGCGAGAACTCCTGCTCCAGCAACTCTGTGAGTTCGTCCTGGATGGGCTCCGCCCAGTTCCCTACGAGCACAATGAACTTGTCAATGGTCCACGCCACACGTCCTCGAGGCACCTGGGTATAGTCACCCTTGAACTTTGTAGCCGTGTGCTTAGCCTGTGCCCGGAAATATTCCTTAGTCCACACCTGCCGGTGCAGCTGCGGATAGTTGATGAAGGGCTTACCCTTTTCCGCCGCCTCCTCTACCATTTGCGGCGTCAGTTCCTTCTTCCGCACACCAAACAGCGTCTTGTCCGCCGGGTCATACCAGAAGATTCCTACGCAAGGCATCTGCTCGTCAAATGACTTCATATCCTCCATCTGAGCCTTATGCTCCTTATCTGACAGGTGTGTCATATTTGAATTATATGATTATATCGTTTCTCTTGTCTTTCTTTATAATATCGAGTTGCAAAGATAACTACTTTTCCGCAAACTTCCAAGTTTTCTTCTTAAAAAAGCGATCTACTTTCTCATTAGCAAAGAACTTTTTAGTCTCGCAAAAACAATTTCATGAAGTCCTCTTGCATCTTTTTTCGCTGCCATGGATAATACAACTCGTCATAGATGTAAAGATAAATCTTACGATAGTAAGCAAAGTTAGTCACTTGTCCTTTTCAGACCCCGGAATAGGTCTGCGGACTGATGGACAGCTCACTGCAAACCTCTGCATAGGTACAATCGGCCAGTGAGGCATAGTCACAGAGCAGACTTCCCATTGCGATTAGAAACGGATCTGAATGTTTCATTTTTCTAAAAAATAATTAATTGAACAAAATTTATTTAACACTACTTCCAACATGTCGGAAGCAAGCATTACGGTATTCTTCTTATCTTTGCCTCGTTATCAATAACAACGTATGAACCAAGACAATTTCAACCTTTTAGGGCAAGACATCATCGAACACACCATCAGTGAAGATGAGAAGCTATTGGCAAGGATGCATATCACCTGTGATAAAGCACTGCCACCCTTAGAGTTCCTTTTCCGCATTTTCGGTAAGCCCTGCTTCCCCAGAGGAGAGCTGGTGGCAGTGACGGGTAAGGCGAAATCGGGCAAAACGATGTTCACCTCCATGCTTATGGCTTGCAGTGTCCTTGACGAAGTACTTCAGGTTCAACGCCCTTTCGAGGATATTGGCGGTGCCTGGACAAGCAAGGCTATCCATTGCCTATGGTATGATACGGAACAAAGTGAACAGTCTACACAGGAAATCCTAAGAGACCGTATCAACAAGTGGATTCATCTGTCAGAAAGCAAAACCCTTGTTTCCGATAGTGACCCGCTGTCGTATTTTCATGTCTTCAATGCCCGATGCCTACACTACAAGGAGCGCCTACGCCTCTTTGACAAAGCAGTGCGGATGTACAAACCCGACATCGTTATTCTTGATGGTGTCCGCGACCTCATTGCCGATATCAACGATGGAATTCAGGCGCAGATGATTGTCGAGCAGCTCATGAGGCTAGCTCAGGAGGTACGCTGCTGTCTGGTTTGTGTGTTACATCAGAACAAAGGTGCCGAAGACCGCAACCTGCGTGGCTGTATTGGTACCGAGATGAT
>JAFPEE010000165.1 GCA_017389705.1 Prevotella sp. | reverse complement strand
CTATTTACGCATTCTCCTTACGGAGGATGTTAAGACCTTCACGTACAATGCGTTGCAACTCCAGCTTAGAGCTATCCACCACACCTGCCAAGGCAAAGTCCTCGGGGCTGACCTCGTAGATACCAAGTGCCTCCTGACGGTCTATATCGCCAGCGATGATGGCCTTAATGAGGTACTCGCCGTAGATGTCCATCGGCAGCACCTTGTCGTACTCGCCGCTCATGATCATGTGGCGCTCACCACCCTTGATACGGGCATCAAGCGCATACTTCTTGTTGCCACACAGCCAAGAGAAATAGCTGCGGTTGACAGAGAACTGCTTGAAACGTGGCAGGATCCAACCGAGCATCTCGTCGGCCTTGTCACCCTCGGGAATGACGGTAATCTCGGAACTGTGAGCTCCCAGGAAACCTTCCTTCGTGGTGGGACGGCCCGTCAGCACGTTACCATTAATAATACGTACGCTGTGAGAAGCATCGTAGCTGTTGCTAAGCAGAGTTGAGAGCTCCTCGCCTACGAGCATGTCAACGTAGGCAGGATTCTTAATCTCGCTACCACAGAGGGCAATGGTGCGCTTCAGGTCAACCTTTCCGGTATTGAACAGGCGGCCGAAGAAGAGCACAACGGTAGGATCGCCAATGGTCCATACCACCTCGCCCTTGTTCACCGGGTCGATGTGGTTCACCTGCACACCTACATTACCTGCTGGGCACTTGCCATCGAAGACCGTAACCTCAGCATCCTTGACACCCTCAAGCTTAGAGCCTGCGCCTATACCCAGATAGGTCTTGGCAATCTTAGAGAGCGCTGTCAGACCCGTCTGGAAGTCTTGCTCCTGACCAGCAACCTCATAGTCGAAGCTGGCAGCGAGGGGCTTATCCCTCAGGGCAGATACAAAAATCGCCTTAGGCATCACCGACGGATTGGTCGATACAGCGTAAGGCAACTGATTGATGTAACCGAAAAGGCCTGCTTCCAACAGCGCATTAACGACTTGCTCGCCTGACAGCTTCGTGACATCCTTCTTGCCGAAGTCTACAAACTCCTGCTGGACGTCAGCGTCAACCTTCACGCAAAGCACTTTCCTTCGTTCGCCACGCACCACTTCGCGGACGGTTCCGCTAACGGGTGAGGCAAACTTCACTTCGGGATACTGTTTGTTAACGAACAGGGCATCCCCGGCCTTGACCTTATCCCCCTCCTTGACAACGACCTTCGGAGTGATTCCCTCGAAATCATCAGGTACAAGTGCATACTTGCCATTCGATTTCAGCTGAATCTTCTTCTCCTCAGCCTTGCCTTGCAGGTGGATGTCCAAGCCTTTCTTTAGCTTAATAACATTTGCCATTATTGAAATGAATATGTGAATAGTTTAACCCTATTGTTTGCAAAATTAATAAAAATTAGGTAGACCATAAAGAAAAAATGAATAAAAATAGTCATTATCACAACTTTTTAATGTAATTTTGTGGCTGAATTGAGGCGAGATGCCATATTTTGCCAACCCAAGCTGTCAGAATTGAAGCTATTAAAATACATATTCACCATCGTCATATGGGTCGTACTGGGCCTGTATCTTTTGTTTATTCTCACATTTAAGATACCTGCCGTCCAGGAATATTTCGGACAGAGACTCTCAGCGGCCCTTGCCAACAAGCTGGGCACCAGCGTCAGCATTGGCAGTGTCGACATAGGTATCCCTAACAACCTGCGACTATACAATGTCGTTATCCGCGACCAGAAGGGAAACGACATGCTGATGACCCGACGACTCTTGGCACGCATCGACCTCATGCCGCTTATGGAGGGGAAAATATCCATTGCAACCGCACAGGTTCTCGGACTGAGTGCCGTGCTCTACCAGAAAGACTCCATCAGCAAGCCCAACTTCCAGTTTGCCCTCGACTCACTGGCCTCCCAAGACACCACCAGCACCAGCCCCCTCGATCTGCGCATCAACTCGCTCATCATCCGTAATGGCTACGTCAGCTTTGACCGCCACGACCTGCCTGAGACACCCGAGGTGCTGAACCCCAAACACATAAAAATATCAGACATCAGCGCACACATCATCCTGAAGAAACTGTCTGAAGACTCTCTCAACATCAACATCAAGCGCCTGACCTTTAAGGAGAAGTCGGGACTGAAGATTGACCGCCTGGGCATGAAGCTCACCGCAGGTCCCCGACACAGCCGATTGGAAAACTTCATCTTGCGCATGCCAGGAACCGACTTCCAGCTGGGAGACTTCGATGCTACCTACTTAGTGCGTAACAAGCGGATAGTACCCTCCTCGCTATACTATAAAGGAAGCATTCTACCGTCAAGCATAACGCTCTCTGACTTAGCATGTTTCCTTCCTTCACTAAAGACGTTTAATAGCACTCTCTCCGTCTCTTCTACAATAGAAGGAAAGGGCGAAAAGCTCGTTGTACCCGACTTTCTGATCTCATCCACGACAGGCGATATAGACCTCAATATGGACGGATGGATACAGGACCTTAGCGAGCACGAACCCGAATGGCAGGCCAACATTAACAACCTCAACCTGTCGGCCAAGACGCTGAACTTTATCTCTGAGAACCTGAAGGGCGAACGTATGGAGTTACCAGCCATCCTTAGTCGCCTCGGCAACCTGAGCCTGATAGGCATCGTCAAGGGCACAGACATCGGAAAACTTGACATTCGCTCACAGCTCAACGCCGGCATCGGCAAGGTGGAACTTAACTTCGAGATGGACAAGCAACGCGCATTCAAAGGCTTCGTCAACACGCGGGGACTCAACCTGCGACAACTCCTCGACGACAAGCTCTTTGGTCAGCTGGCCACCAACATCAACCTCGAGGGACGTATCCCCGCTGAAGGCTCGCCAGTCATCAATGCCAAGGGCATCATCCACCACTTCGATTACAACGGCTACCAGTACCATAACATTGACGTCAACGGCTCCTACAGTACTGAGAACATCATTGGCCAGCTGTCCATCGACGACCCCAACATCGGACTCGTCGTCAACGGTAGCGTCGACAGAGAGCCCAGAACCAACACCGTCAACATCGAGGCCACCATCGACCACCTGTCGCCACAAGCCATCCACCTGACAGAGAAGTGGGGCGAGGCACGTTTCAACTCCCATATTGTGGCTAATTTCCAGGCCAAGACGCTAAACGATGCCGTGGGAACCATCAGCGTCACCGACTTCACCATGACCTCACCTGACGACCAGTACCGGCTCGACTCGCTGCTTATCGAGTCTGGCTATGAGGACGAGATACACTTCGTACGCATGAACAGCGACTTCGGCGAGGTGGACATTACTGGCGATTTTGACTACGAAACGCTCACCCATAGCTTCACCAACTTCCTCGCGTCTACCCTCCCTACCCTGCCAGGACTGCCCAAAGTCAACCCAAACAGCAGAAACAGCTTCGTTATCAATGCCCGCATCAATAAGTCCGACTGGTTACAGAAGCTGTTGCAGGTACCCGTCGACCTCAAGGAGCCCCTGACACTCGAGGGAATGATTGACGACCCCACCCATAACCTTGCGCTGGAGTGTGAGCTACCCTCGTTCTACTATAACGAGAGCGGCTACCAAAATGGCCACATCAGCATCTCCTCACCAAAAGACTCTCTCCGCTACGATCTGCGCATCGCCAGACTCTATGATGACCAGACCACCGTTGACCTCCATGCCTACGGCAAGGCTGCCAACAACAACCTGCATGCCTCGCTCAACTGGGACAACCACCTCAGTAACGAGACCATGCGCGGACAGATCAACGCCATTGCCAACTTCGACACCTCGTTCGACGGCAAGCAGACAGCGCATATCAGCATACTGCCTTCCGTCATCAACGTCCATAACTCCGACTGGGCTATCGAGCCAGCGCATATGACCTATTCCCAGAACCACCTCGACATCAAGAACTTCACCATCCGACATGACCAGCAACACCTCATCGTCAATGGCATCGCCTCGGAGAGCGTCACCGACACCCTCTATGCCGACCTTATTGATATCGATGTCGACTACATCCTGCAGCTCGTTGCCTTCGACGCTGTAGACTTCAACGGCTATGCGTCAGGCACAGGCACCATACGTGGCATCTTCGGCAATCCGCAGGCAGATGCCCGACTGCGAGTTAGCCAGTTCGAGTTCCAGCACGGACGCATGGGAACACTCTATGCCGAGGTTGACTGGAACGAGGCCGAGAAGCAGATAGACATCCGTGCCACAGCCGATGACGGACCTGAGGCAAAGACCTACATCAACGGCTACGTATCACCCGAACGTAACTACATTGACCTCGGAATACGTGCCGACGGTACCTATCTCGACTTCGCCCATTCCTTCACCGAGAGCTTCATTAGCAAGATTGATGGGCACGGTTCAGGAGCTGTACGACTCATTGGCCCACTCGACGCCATCAACCTCACCGGTGAGCTCGTCCTCAACGGCACTGCCCATGTCAAGACCCTCGGATGTACCTACGAGATGCGCAACGACACCCTCCACATGGTACCCAACGAGATGGAGTTCGTCCATTGCCCCATCTACGACATCCACGGCAACGAAGGCATCCTCACCGGAGGCATCCACCATAAAGACCTCACCAACCTCACCTACGACATCTACGTCGACACCCGCAAGCTCATGGCCTACGACTTCCCCGACTTTGGCGACGACATGTTCTACGGCACCGTCTACGTCGATGGCAATGCAGCCATCCACGGACGCGACAGCGAGGTAGTCATCGAGGCCGACGTCACCCCCCTCAAAAACTCCGTCTTCGTCTATAATGCATCCACCCCCGACGTCATCACCGACCAAGAGTTCATTCTGTGGGAAAACAGCACCGACGCCACTGGCGGAAGCAGCCATTATAAGCCCCTCTCCGACTTCCGCTCCGACCTCAACATGCGTATCAAGATAAACACCACCCCCGAAGCCACCATCCGTCTGCTCATGGATGCCCATACAGGCGACTACATCACCCTCCGAGGCAGCGGCGACATTCAGGCCACCTATTATAATAAAGGAGGCTTCAACATGTTTGGTACCTATCAGGTCAACAACGGCACCTACAACATCACCATCCAGGACATCATCCGAAAGGACTTCACCTTCAGCGAGGGAGGCACCATCATCTTCTCCGGTGACCCCTACGACGCCCATCTCAACATGCAGGCACAGCATGTCGTCAATGGCGTTTCGCTCAGCGACCTTAACATCGGCAACACCTTCACCAATACTGTCCGCGTCAACTGCCTCATGAACATCACCGGCCAGCCACGCGCACCCATCGTCGACTTCGACCTCGATATCCTCAACGTCAACAGTGACGAAAAGCAGATGCTGCGCACCATGATAAACGGACAAGAAGAGATGCGCCAGCAAGTCATCTACCTCCTTGCCGTAGGACGTTTCTATCCACAGGGCGCCAACAACGCCACAACTAACGAGAACCAGCGTAGCAGCACCTCCCTGGCCATGCAGAGCCTCCTCTCGGGAACCCTCAGCGGACAGATCAACTCTATGCTCTCACAAGTCATCAAGAGCAACAACTGGAACTTCGGTGCCAACATCTCCACAGGCGACGAAGGTTGGAACAATGCCGAGTACGAAGGCATCATCAACGGACGACTGCTCAATAACCGACTGCTCATCAACGGCCAGTTCGGCTATCGCGACAATGCCACCACCGCCAGTCCCTCCTTCATTGGCGACTTCGACATCCGCTACCTGCTCTTCCCCAATGGCAACCTCGCCCTCAAGGTTTACAACCAGACCAACGACCGCTACTTCACCCGTTCCTCACTCAACACTCAGGGCATCGGCATCATCATGAAGAAAGACTTCAGCAGCTGGCACGACCTCTTCCACTCGCAGCGCAAGAAGAAGCAGGAGCAGGACAAAAAAGAATAAGCCAGCCTCAAGGCCAGAACCGTAAAGAGTATGCCGAAATGAGGAAAATCTACTCACATTACGACTGAAGGCACTTCGTATTACAACTGAAGGGCCTTCGTATTACGACTGAAGGGCCTTCGTGTTACGAGTAATTCCTCCGTTATTGCATACCTATTTATATATACTATTTCGTGGGGAGGGCGGAGAAGTGTTTGTGCCCCTTGACGTAGTAGTGCCAGAGAATAGAGAAGCAGCGTTGCTCAGGGATGGGGTCTGCCGTACGCGATGCTTGTATCTGACGACGGTCTTCGTCGAAGTCGTGTTGCCAGTGACGGAAGGCCCGACGGGCCCGGAAGATGGCGAGGAAGTCGCCCACATTGCCCTTGAGGATGAGTGTCTGGAAGGCAGCAAGGTAGTCAAGGAACCAGCGCCAGCGCATGACACTGTTGAGCTGCCGGTCAGGCAGGCACTTATAGAGCATGGTAAGGTTGTTGCGGAAGTTGAGATAGGTCTTCATGGGGTTAGACTTGGGCAGGGTACCTCCTCCCACATGATAGACGTAGCTCTCGGGCAGGCAGTAGATCTTACGCCCCCGGATGCGCAGTCGCCAGCAGAGGTCAATCTCCTCATTATGGGCAAAGAAGCGCCCGTCGAGTCCTCCGCAGTCCCAGTAATCCTTGGAGCGTATCATGAGTGCTGCTCCTGTGGCCCAGAGTATGGGGGTAGCGTAGTCGTACTGTCCGTTGTCCTGTTCGACGGTATCGAAGATGCGCCCCCGGCAGAAGGGATAGCCCAGGCTGTCGAGGTAGCCGCCACTTGCTCCGGCATACTCGAACATGTCCTTGTTATAGATGGAGAGCAGCTTGGGCTGGCAGGCTGCGACTTCAGGATGGACATCCATAAACTCGATGAGGGGTGTGAGCCAATGATGGGTGACCTGGATGTCAGAGTTGAGCAGCAGGTAGTAGTCAGCCTCTATCTGTCTCAGTGCCTTGTTGTAGCCCTCGGCAAAGCCCCAGTTTTTGTCGAGGCGGATAACGTGACACTCAGGGAAGCGTCGGCGCAGCAGGTCGAGGGAGTCGTCGGTGGAGGCATTGTCTGCGACGTATATGGCAGCCTCGTCGCGCGAATAGTTGAGTACTGTCGGCAGGTACTCTGCCAGCATCTGGGCTCCATTCCAGTTGAGTATGACGATTGCGACTTTTAACATGGGGAAGAATGACTTATTTATCACTTATCGTGCCCATCAGGGCTGACCTGTCGTGGTTGAAGTGGCCCAGACGGACAGGGATGATCCGGTTATCGTATTCCTCACGGGCATCGGCTGGCGTGAGCTCCACACGGATGTAGTTGCCGGTGAAGCCATGCATCGCACGTCCTCGGGTGGCACGCTCGAAGAGCACGTCATCCTGTTGTCCGATGTGGCGCTGATAGAAGGCTTGTGTCTTCTGGTCGGAGAGTTCCAGGAGTCGCTGACTGCGCTGACGCTTGTCCTTGTCTGCCACGACATAGGGGATGCTGAGTGCCGAGGTGCCCGGACGCTCAGAATAGGGAAAGACGTGCAGCTGTGTGACGTCGAGCCGCTCAAGGAAGGAATAGGTCTCCTCGAAGCACTCGGGAGTCTCGCCCCGACAGCCTACCATAACGTCGACACCAATGAAGGCGTTGGGCATAGCCTGCTTGATGAGATGTATCTTGTCGGCAAAGAGCTGTCGGTTGTAGTGGCGATGCATGAGTTTGAGCACGGTGTCGCTGCCACTCTGCAGAGGAATATGGAAGTGAGGCATGAAGGCCCGGCTCTGGGCGCAGTAGCTGATGAGCTCGTCGCTGAGCAGGTCGGGTTCCAGGGAACTGATGCGATAGCGCTGAATGCCCTCCACGCCATCGAGAGCCCTTACCAGGTCAAGGAACTGCTCGCCAGTAGTCTTGCCGAAGTCACCGATGTTGACACCTGTGAGCACTATTTCCTTGCCACCCTCACGTGCTGCCTCCTCAGCCTGTGCCACCAGCGAGGCGATGGTGGGATTACGGCTGAAGCCTCGGGCGTAGGGAATGGTGCAGTAGGTGCAGAAGTAGTCGCAGCCGTCCTGTACCTTCAGGAAGTAGCGTGTACGGTTACCTCGCGAGCAGCTGGGAGCAAAGGTCTTGATGTCCTTGGTCTTCTCCGTACGGTAGGAAGCTTCGCGGCCTCGGTTGATGAAGCCGTCGCTAAGGAACTGTATGAGGCTGGCTTTCTCGTTGGAGCCCAGCACGAGGTCGACACCGTCAATATGAGCCACGCGCTCTGGCTCGAGCTGGGCGTAGCACCCTGTGACGACGACAAAGGCACCAGGGTTCTCGCGTACCAGACGGTGGATGGCCTGACGACACTTGTGATCGGCTACCTCGGTAACTGAGCAGGTGTTGATGAGACAGATATCGGCAGGCTCGCCCTTCTTGGCTGTCTGCACACCCATCTGCTGGAGCATCTTGGCAAAGGTAGAGGTCTCTGAGAAGTTCAACTTACATCCCAGGGTGAAATATGCTGCCCGTTTGCCTTGAAAAGCTGATGAATCTATCATATATATAATAAGGTGTCTCGATAACGAGTGCAAAGGTACACAAAAAAACGCTTAAAATGCGCTTTTTTAGCAATTATTCAGTTTAGTGTGATTTTTGCACGAATTTTAACATTTCGTAAATGCTTGATTTTAAGCACATTGTGAAAAAGTTACAAAATTAACACAAAAAAAGTTGCCAAAAAAAGAACAACGTATCAAAAAAATGCCTAACTTTGCACCGTTTTAATAAACAAATGATTGTTTTACAGATTTAAAAAGCATTAGAAAAATGAAGAAATTAGTATTTATGTTCGTAGCTGTTGCAGCTATTTCGTTCGCTTCTTGTGGTAACAAGACCGCTCAGGCTGAGGCTGTTGATTCAGATTCAATCGCAGTTGTTGACAGCGTTGACGCTGCTGCTGACACCATCGCTGCTGATAGCGCTGCTGCTGATAGCGCTGCTACTGATAGCGTAAAGTAATTAGCTCGAACTATTGAGAGAATCGCCGTCGGACTTAGGTCCGACGGTTTTTTTGTGTCCAACAGACGATAGATGACAAATGAAAAATCCCGATTGCTTGTTGGCAACCGGGATTCAACAGTTAATAATACGATGATTTGCTTTACAGCGGTATTACTCAGCAGCAGTTTCCTCAGCCTCCTCTGCAGGAGCCTCAGTCTCGGCAACTTCCTCCTCTGCAGCAGCAGCGGCAGCAATCTTGGCGTCAGCAGCAGCCTTAATGGCAGCCTCCTCGTCGGCAGCAGCCTTCAGCTCAGCAGCATTCTCGGCAACGACCTTGACAGGAATCTCGACAGTAACCTCCTTGTGGAAGTGTACCAATGCAGCGAAGTCGCCAATGGTCTTGGCATCCTTCATAGTGATAATCTTGCGGTCGATGTCGTGACCCAGCTTCTTCAGCTCCTCAGCAACCTGGTTGACACCTACTGAGCCATAGAGCTGGCCAGTGGTGCTTACCTTAGCGGCAATGCACAGAGCAACGTCCTTGATAGCCTCAGCCTTCTTCTCAGCCTCTTCCTTCAGGGCAGCCAGCTTGTGAGCCTGCTGCTTCAGGTTCTCAGCGAGAATCTTCTTGGCCATAGGAGAGGCGATAACACCCTTACCCTGGGGAATCAGGTAGTTACGGCCATAACCAGACTTTACATTTACGATATCGTTCTTAAAACCCAGACCGATAATATCTTCTTTCAGTATAATTTCCATATCTTCAAGTCCTCCTTATTTTACTTCATCATGTCAGTTACGTAAGGCAGCAGAGCGATCTGGCGGGCACGCTTAACGGCCTGAGCCACACGGCGCTGATACTTCAGAGAGGTACCTGTGATACGGCGGGGAAGAATCTTACCCTGCTCGTTCAGGAACTTCTTCAGGAACTCGGGATCCTTGTAGTCAATGTACTTGATACCACTCTTCTTGAAGCGGCAGTACTTCTTCTTCTTCGTGTCGATAGAAGGAGCGTTCAAATAGCGGATTTCTG
>JAFPEE010000164.1 GCA_017389705.1 Prevotella sp. | reverse complement strand
GCAGACGGTACGATAGCATCCTTCTCTGGCATCGCCATCCTGAAGGATGGTGCCGAGTGTCCTACTGCCCGTCTGGAGCAGATGGGTGTCCAGGTGCGCTTCCAGATTGGCAAGATGGTGGCACTGAACATTCCCGCAGACAAACTGCAGGCGTTGGAAGAGGTAGAGGAAATCAGCTACGTGAAGGCTGACGAAATGCTGCGACCAACGAACGACTTGGCGCGTAAGGAGACTAAGGCAGACCAGATTGTAGAAACAGCAAAGGCCACTGCCGCCGGACTGCCCCAAGCCTACACTGGCAAGGGTGTCGTACTGGGCATTATCGATCAGGGTATCGACTACAACCACGGAGCCTTCCGCCATGCTGACGGCTCGACGCGCGTTGTAAAGGCTTTCATGATGCAAGATAATGAGGGTAATTACATCTCTGCTACCAGCGAAGGAGTTCCGGCTCTCACGACTGACAATACGACGTTGTCGCACGGGACGCACACAGCGGCTACAGCTGCAGGCTCAGAACTGGGCAATGGACAGCAGGGCGTGGCTCCTGAGGTGGATATTATCCTGTGCGGACTGAATCAATATCCCTCCTCCACCAACATTGCCGGATTTATCGAGGAAATCTTCGCTTATGCAAAACAGGTCAACAAACCTGCCGTAGTGAGTATTAGTATGGGTAGCATTCTGTTCGTGCACGACGGCAGTGACATTATTGCCGAAACGGTGAGAGAAGAGACCAAAAACGGCACCGAGGCGGGTCGGGTTGTGCTGATAAGCTCGGCGAACGCCGCCTCCAACTGGCAGTCGATAGTCAAGTCGGGGTCCACGCAGTCCGTGATGGGCTCTGCCACGGAAGTGACAGCTACAGCACCTGCAGTCTATAACGGTTTCTACACTTTCTACGCTTCCGACTATCAGGACTTCACCATTGCGCTGAAGGTGGTAGATATTACTACGGGCCAGGTGATGGACATAGGTAATCACGTGCTGGACCAGAAGTCGGGTGAGGTGATGGAGAACTTTAATTTGATAAAGATCTCCGATTATCCTACCGCCACTTCTGGTAAGGATGCCGTCGTATATTATTTGAACTGTATGGAAACGGCCGTGAAACTGGATGATGCCAAATACCGACTGGCCGTTGTCGCCACATCTAAAGATGGACAGACCCTCAAGTTGATATGCAATGGCGATAATTACAGGGAACCTTGCTTCGACGCTCCCACCGTTGCTGGCGGTTACGACTTTGCTGCCAACGGCTGGACGAAAGGCAACGGCGACATCGCCTTCAGCACCAGTATCTGCGATGATGCCGTCATCAGTGTCGGATCGTACATCACCCGCACAGGGTGGAATACCAGGGAAGGAAAAGACGTGAGTTACCCGGAGTCAACATTTACCGGCAAGGTACAGCAAATAGGTGAAATCTCCGACTTCTCCAGTTGGGGCACCGACGACAACGGCAAGCCCTATCCTACCATCATCGCCCCGGGACAGGGCACCATCTCTGCCGCCAACAACTACGATTACTCGACTTTTATAGCGGACGAAACTAATCCTGGCGGTGCTGAGCCCAATCCGAATAGTGATGAAGCGAAGATGTTCCTCATTGAGAACGTCGACAAGCACAATCGTCGTAACTGGTATATTCTGGAGCAGGGAACCTCG
Source organism: Prevotella sp. (assembly GCA_017389705.1). Lineage (GTDB taxonomy): Bacteria > Bacteroidota > Bacteroidia > Bacteroidales > Bacteroidaceae > Prevotella. Next base: position 1,557 of record JAFPEE010000164.1, on the reverse strand, counting down.
ATGTCCTGTCCGCATGCTGCCGGCATCATTGCCCTGTGGCTGCAGGCCAAGCCCACGCTGACCGTCAACGAAATCAAGAGCGTCTTGAAGGAAACCTGCGTCAACGACACTTGGACTACAGACGTTGCCAACATTCCTTCCGGCAACAAGATACAAGCCGGCTATGGCAAGATTGACGCTATAGCTGGTCTGAAGAAGATTCTGGGCACTTCGGCCATCGACGCCGTTACCATCGACGGCCAGCGACAGGCTACACCCGCCACGATGTATAGCGTCGATGCTCCCGTCTACAACATGATGGGCCAGCGTGTGGATAAGGCCCAAAAAGGTTTGGTGATTTACAAGGGACGTAAGTACGTGAATAAATAATTCAAAGTTATGAAATATATGCAATGGATGCTGAGCATCCTCATGATAGAATCATGGGGCTACAAGAATTGGTAAATAACTTATGCACAAGGCGACTCCTGTAGCGTTTGTGCGAAAACAAATAAAATTCGGGCTCATCATTTGGTGGGCTCGAATTTATTTGATACCTTTTCGCGTTGCGAGAAGTTACTCCCGTTCTCTGACCTGAAGGTGCAGAGTGTGGCGTTGCAATCGTACCTTTCTCCTTTGGAGAAGGTGCTTTCACTCGGAAATACTCAAATATATTTGGTATTTCGCTCGTTTATTCGTACCTTTCTCCTATGGAGAAGGTACTTTCGCTCGAAAGAACAAAGAAAAATGAATTTTCCTTTGGCTCTTTGCTCGCTTATTCGTACCTTTGCACCCCGTATGAAGAAATGGTTAGTAATATTTAGTATGATTTGGACTGTTCTGGGCGTGCAGGCAGAGGAGAAAGAAACCCCTAATGCGCAGCAAGCCAAGCGCATGTTCATGGAAACTTACAAGATGATTTACGGCGAAAAGGGGTCGCAACTGACCTACAAAGTCAACATCATCGGTATATACAAAACGGAGGGAACAATCTGGACAAAAGGTAAGAAGAGTAAGTTTATCGACGAGAAGTATATTGCTTGGAATGACGACGTTACGTATTATCGGTTAGAGCGAAAGAAGAGCCGCATCGTCATTTATGACGCCCACTCCGACGAGCGTGACAAATATGCTACGAAGTTCAAGTTCGTGCCCGACAACTACACTTATAGCATCAAGGACTCGAATGAGGGCTACTACATCACGCTGAAAGCCAAGAAGGGCGTTAAGGGTATCAAGGAGGCGCGTTGTCTGCTGGACAAGAAGACACGCTACCCTATCAGTGTACGCATCAAGCTCGGCATCTTCCATACAACCATCAAAATCAGTAATGTCAAGGTTGGTGGTATTTCGGACGACCTATTCCATTTCCCAAAAGAGAAATATAGTAATCAACAGTACGAATACATAGATAAGCGGTAATTGATGAAGAAAGGACTTGTGCTTGAAGGCGGAGCCATGCGTGGATTATGGACGGCGGGTGTGACGGATGTGATGATGGAACACGACATCTGGCCTGACGGACTCATTGGTGTATCGGCAGGTGCTGCCTTTGGCTGTAACTACAAGTCCAGACAG
>JAFPEE010000163.1 GCA_017389705.1 Prevotella sp. | reverse complement strand
CTGCCGTTCGTATGGCCGCCCTGATGGAGCTGCCCGTGAAGTTCATCTGGACACACGATGCCTTCCGCGTTGGTGAGGATGGTCCTACCCACGAGCCTGTTGAGCAGGAGGCACAGATCCGCCTGATGGAGAAGCTGAAGAACCACCACGGCAAGAACTCTGTACTCGTAGTTCGTCCTGCCGATGCTGAGGAGACAACCGTTTGCTGGCGCATGGCAATGGAGAACATCGATACGCCTACCGCTCTCATCTTCTCTCGTCAGAACATCGAGATGCTGCCAGAGGGCAACGACTACACGCAGGCTACCAAGGGTGCTTATGTTGTAGCTGGCTCAGACGAGGACTACGATGTCATCCTGCTGGCTTCTGGTTCTGAGGTTTCTACCCTCGAGGCTGGTGCTAAGCTGCTTGCTGCCGATGGCATCAAGACTCGCGTGGTGAGCGTTCCTTCTGAGGGTCTGTTCCGTGCTCAGAGCAAGGAGTATCAGCAGAGCGTTCTGCCCGCTGGTAAGAAGAAGTTTGGTCTGACCGCTGGTCTGCCTGTAAACCTTGAGGGTCTGGTAGGTGCCGACGGTACCGTTTGGGGTCTCGAGAGCTTCGGCTTCTCTGCTCCTTACAAGGTGCTCGACGAGAAGCTCGGCTTCACAGGTCAGAATGTTTACGAACAGGTTAAAAAATTGCTTGCATAATGGAAGTAAAAACTGTTGGAGTAGCCTGTGACCACGCAGGCTACCCGCTTAAGAAATTCGTACTCCAGTATTTGGAGGAGAAAGGCTATCCCTACAAGGACTATGGTACTTGGAGTGACGCCAGCGTTGATTATCCTGACTTCGGCCACGCGCTGGCTGAGGGCATTGAGAGTGGTGAGGTCTATCCCGGCATAGCCATCTGTGGCTCAGGCGAAGGCATCTCCATCACCCTTAATAAGCACCAGCAGGTACGTGCCGGTTTGTGCTGGATTCCAGAGATAGCACATCTGATCCGTCAGCACAACGATGCCAATGTGCTGGTCATGCCTGGTCGTTTCATCGACAATAACATGGCACGTAAGATTATGGACGAGTTCTTTACTGCTACCTTTGAAGGTGGCCGACATCAGAAACGAGTCGATAAAATACCTGTTCAACAAAAATAACTTAAGAAACGGCGATTATTTCGCCGTTTTTTTGTACCTTTGCAGCCCGTATGAAAAGATTGTTTGTTTTAATAGGAATATTGTGGGTAGCCATAGGTCTTAGTGCCCAGGAACATGAGACACCCAATGCACAGCAGGCCCGTCGCATGTTCATGGAGACCTATAACATGATTTTTGGCGACACAGGCTCGCAGCTGCGCTACAAGGTTAACATCATTGGCATCTACAAGACCGAGGGTACCATCTGGACTAAGGGCAAGAAGAGCAAGTTCATCGACGAGAAGTACATTGCCTGGAACGATGATGTCACCTACTACCGTCTGGAGCGTAAGAAGAACCGCGTCACCATCTATGATGCCCATTCTGAGGAGCGCGACAAGTATGCCACCAAGTTCAAGTTCGTGCCCGAGAACTACACCTACAGCATCAAGGACTCCGACAAGGGCTACTACATCACCCTGAAGGCCAAGAAAGGTGTCAAGGGCATCAAGGAAGCCCGCTGCCTGCTTGACAAGAAGACCCGCTACCCCATCAGCGTCCGTATCAAGCTGGGTATCTTCCACACCACCATCAAGATTAGCGATGTCAGGGTTGGCGAGATACACGACTCCTTCTTCAAGTTTCCCCGCGAACAATACCCCAACTGCGAGTACGTCGACAAGCGCTAAGGCACCCGTAACATGCATCACAGAGGCGGGCACTATCGGCTACTGGCAGCACTCCTTCTCATCATTCCTCTTGAGACCGTTGCACAAGGCTTCTTCCATCGTGTTGAAAGCCTTCTGACGCAACACTACCGTAAGGGCAACCTCGACACAGCCTACGTCACACGACCAGCCACCAAGTGGACTTTCACGGCCCGTATGAATATGTCTGGAACATCGATTGTGGCCGATGGATACAATAATGACTCGTACTTCAAGTCCAAGATGGAGGCCCAAAGCAAGGCAACGCTCAGCCTGGGTGTCAGCTATCTGGGCCTCTCGCTCAGCGTGGCAGTCAACCCCGCCAAGCTCATGGGCAAGTACCACGACTACGAGCTCAACTTCAACAGCTATGGTCGTCGCTTCGGTTTCGACGTCGTCTATCATGATGCCAAGAACTTCAAGGGCTGGCACGACCAGGACGGCATGGAGCGCATAGAGCTACCCGACGACAAGCTGTCGGTGAAGACGCTGAACGTCAATGCCTACTATGTGTTCAACAGTCGCCGTTTCTCCTACCCTGCCGCCTTCTCACAGAGCTACATCCAGCGACGCTCAGCAGGCAGTTTCCTCCTGGCAGCATCAGGCATGGGACAGCGTGCCACCCTCGACTGGAACCAAGGCATGGAGCTGAAGATGACCAACATCGGCCTTGGTGCAGGCTATGGCTACAACTACGTGCCAGGACGTGGCTGGCTGCTGCACATCTCAGCCCTGCCCACCTTCATTGTCTATAGCAACACCTCCATGACTTTCGACGACACCCACGTACCCCTTCACTACCACTTCCCCGAGGTCATCATCACAGGCCGTGGTGCCGTTGTCCGCCAATGGAGCAACAAGTTCATCGGCCTCTCCATGGTATTCAACTACACCAACATCGGCCACAAGGAAAGCCTCGCCATTCACAACACCAAGTGGTACCTCCGCACCTTTTTCGGCTTCAGATTGTAAATACTCTCCCCCCTTCGTTCGGAAAAGCAAAAGAAAAAATGGCTTTTCTTTTGGTTTTTCACTCACTTATTCGTATCTTTGTCCGCGTAAACAATAATTTAACGGAAGTTGAACCTTTAAAACTTTAATGCCTATGGGCTAAGTGAAGATATAACAAAAATAGGACATAAAGGATTTTGAACATCCACTTTTAGATTCTTGTATTCTGACAATTGGGGAATTGGACGAACAACATTCAAGAACGAAAGTAGGAGTTAGCGCCTGATGGCGTGGACTTTACTCGTTTAGGAATGTAAGGCTTTCCCCAATACCGCAGAATACGTAGACGAAGTAATTATCTCTGGTACTGATGCTATGACTCAAGCATATAGTTCCTATCCATGGGATAGCTTTAATAGCAATACTTTAACCTCCATGCACCATCGATGTAGCTGGTGCGGTGTTGCCCTGCAACCTTGTAGTCTTGCTCCTCGATGTTTTTGCTAAGCAACTGCAAAATTAATGTATGACCTAAGGGACGAGTCAAGCGTTTTCCAGATTATAACTTCAATTTAACACAAAAGGAGTATTTCTTTCTGCAATTTATTTAAGAAACGTGCCGCATGGCCGCCATCCATCTGAACGTGGTGGAATTGGAATGATACTGGCAGCGTTGTCTTGAACATCCCCTTTCGATACTTACCCCACATCACCATCGGATTGCAGAACTGGTTGGTGTATTGGTTGACGATGCAGTCGAGCTCCGTCTGTATCATGGCAGATGTGCCAATAACCATGTGGTCGTCAAGGAAGGAACTCTTACATTCATTCGCTGCTTGTGCTGTCAATGACAAGTAATCGTGATTGAATTGCTGTATGTCATCAGAGAAAGGAATGTCGCAGGAATTGATGCCTCCCTTATTGTTCTCTACAATGACGTTGACGGCAAGCTTGTCGTAGCGATATAGCTTTCCGTCTATGGGCAGCGTATAGAACTCCTCCACCTGGCTCGCAGCCTTGCCTATGCACCAGCACATCAGCATTGTGAACTTCATGCCACTCCTTTTGCTGACCTTTACCAAGCGACTGACATCAAAAGTCTTCACCAATGTCACCATCGGCTGGGGCGATGACATCCACATGTTGAATGCTTCAGCACGATTACTCTCTTGGGGATTTGTTTCTCTCTTCATAATCTATTAATGTCCTCTATGCTTTTCTTTTTTCTTGGCTTGACGCAGATCGAACTGACGTTGTTTTTCTGCCTCGCGTTCTGCCTTTGAACGTTGTTTCCGCTCTGCCTTATTCTGTTCTTGCTGTAGCTTCAGGGCTTGTTGAGACTTTGTGCCAATTCCTTGTGATTGCATTTGCTTCCTGGCCTCACGAAGTTGTCTCTTGGGGTTGACCTTCGGTCTTCCTCCTCCTTGCAAGGCATAATCGGAGCAAACACCATTCTGCTCTTGTTTCGTTCGTCGGTTTATTTTCCTCTCCGATTCGGAGGGAGCCTCAATAGCCTGGCTGAATTGGAGGCGATGCCAATTCTTATCGACAAACTCCATCACCTCCTTTTCTGTCGGCTCTGCACCAAACGTAACCTTACAGGCACGCAGTCCATTCTGATCGATCATCTCAAACAGCCCAATCCAGAAAGGATCTTCAAACAGAACGGTCAGCGAACCTGTGGTCATGTTGTTTACAAGGTATATCTTATTCTTCTACAAACGATCCTATTTCTATGAGGTTTCCATCAGGGTCGGCAACGTAGCAAGTGCGCTGTCCCCAAGGCTCTGTAGTTGGAGGAAGTACGGACTTTGCGCCATTGTTAAGAGCATTCTGATACTCTTTATCAACATCGGCGAAAGTTGGTACATCAAAACTTAACTCCATTGTTCCGTTGAGACCATGAGGATATTGGAACTTCTTAGATACCATCTGCTCAAATGCACTACGTGGGTAGAGTATGATTCTGTTGTTGCCAAGGAACATCTCTACATTCGGCTGTACACCATCCCACGAAGTGGTAAAGCCAAAGGCTTTGGTATAGAAATCGACGATAGCCTTGTTGTCGTTAGTAAATAGTCCGACAGTGTTGAAATTAAATCGAGGCTGTGCATCCAACGGCATCATAACACCACACTGATAGTCGGGTGACTGGATGTCAGTACCTTGATACCATTCCATACTGCAGGAATTCGGTGCCCATTTGTACTCTGGATGAGCAGGCAGCCACTCCTTATGGAACTTAGTGTACTGCTCCTGAAAGGCTTTCATACCTCCCTCGAAATGTATCTTCAACCACTTACCGCTATGGATAGGAAAGAGTTTCATGCCCTCAGGCACATCGCCACCTTTATATATGCCACCAATAACGTAAGTAAAGGTATTTTTACAGCAAGTCCCGAAGTTTGCTTCCCAACAAGTAGCACAATTGTGGTTAGGGATGTCGCAAGTACAGAGTCCGAACTCACCTACGCCATTGTCGACGGCTGCTTTTTGGAAAGCATTGGGTTCTTGCTTCTCAAGAAACACTGGCTTAACAATCTTTTTCACAAACTCACCCCAAAACTTAGGGCATTCTTCCTTCGCCTCATTGAAGGCAATCTTCTTGGCCATGCCAATAATTTGCACATCGTGCAATTCAATAATCTCGTGTTTCATCTTTGGGGGTGTCATGAATTCATTCATATATTATAGTTCATTTAAAGTAATCACTTCGCAACCTTGTTTAGCGTAGTAGGCCAGCATTTCTGGCAATTTCTTTAGATCATAGCTGGTAACACAGTCAGAGAAAACGTGTACAGTATAGCCTGCTTTCCGCATGTTAAAACAGGTGGACTTCACGCAGGCGGTAGCATCGGCACCAACAACATAGAACTCAGTGATACTGTTAGCCTCAATGAACGTGGCAAACGCATCACTCGTCAAGGCATTACTCTTCGTCTTTACAAAAATGTTTTCCGATACCACCTTCAGTTCTGGTGCCAACTCCTCGCCACGAGTGCCGGGCTTAAAGGTACGGGTGCTGGCGGTAATGTTGTTGTGCTTGATATAGACGACGTGCATCCCCTGAGAAACAGCCCAGTCGATAGCAGCATTGATATTCTCAACAATGTCGCGATAGTGCTTCGTGATGTCATTTTGGATGTCGATAACGACAAGTGCTTTTGTTTGCATATTATTTCCTACTAAATTAGACTGCACACTAACAAGCCGCCTCCAACTAAAATGAAGACTATTCCCAATGCACGTGTGATGACAACATAACTCTTTGAAGGTCGTTCTCCTCCAATTGTCTTCCACTTCTCTGCAACAGTCCAAATCTTATCCGCTGAAATGAACAACAGGCAGAATCCCATAACACACATAACGATTCCTGGAATGAATTCTTGTATCATATCTTCAATTTTTTAAAGTTTGGCGATGCAAAGATACAGATAGATGCCGATATAACCAAATATCTGGGATAATCTGCATAGTTCTGTGACGAATGGTCTCTCTACTGCGAATAAAATGGCCTTCCTGTATATTAAGCTACGATCTCATACGAGCCTGAACATCACGACCTGCGCCAGTGCCTTTGTACTTGCTGCGGGTGGCATTGAGGCGGTAGATGAGCGAAAGCATCAGCTTGTGGGTAGAGAAGCGGTTGTTCTGCTGAATCTGGTTATAGCCGCAATCTGAGAACTCGTTCATGCGGTTGCGCTGGAAGCAGTCGAGCACAGCGGCACGAAGGGTGAGCGAGTTATCTCGGAGCAGAGACTTCTGTGCCACGAGGCCCAGACGCAGGTTGTAGGTGTCGTTATAGAACACGTAGGAGCATCCGCTGGAACGGTACATCAGGTTCACATCGAACTTCCAGCCATGCTTCAACGTAAAGGTGTTATAGGCATTGAGCGTATATCGGGGCTTGTCGTAATAGACACGGTAAACGCCCTGAGAGCCCTCAACATCAAGATACAGATCCTGCTTGTCGATACCTGCTGTAGCATTGAGCGACCAGATTCCAACGCGAGGCGTTACAGCCAAATAGGCACTCAGCGTGTTGATGGGCTTGTCGAGGTTGATGTGCTTGCAAAGCATCGCATCTGTCTCAGTAAGGAAGTTCCACTGGGTTATGGGATTCGTCAGATGCTCATACGAGGCAGTGAGCGTCACCCACTTATACGATACGTTCAGCGTCAGGTCGCGCACACGCTCGTTTAGCAGCTGCGAGTTTCCGGCCTGATACATGTAACGGCTGATGTAGGTCACAGCATCGTTCATAGCGAAGAAGCTGGGGCGATAGGTCTTCATGCTGTACGACAGAGCCATCTGCACTTTTCCTAATGCCACAGAATACGATGCAGTAGGAAACCACTCGTCCATCGTGCGATGCAGGTTGTCGTCTTTATTCATCGCATCGTCGTAATCCAGCAGCGTATGCTCGTATCGCAGCCCCACGCTGGCATTACCATACTTCTCGAAGTCGCAACCATACTCAGCAAAAGCAGCTATATTGTTCTCTGTAATATCGGCATCGGTATTGGCAATCATGGCCTTGTTAATCCAGTAGGTGTTGTTACGATTCACAAAGGTCATCTCAGTACCAGCCTCCAGTTGACCTTTCCAAACGGGATACGACAGCACCAGCTTCCCTGCATAGAGATGGCTCTTGGTGCCCGACTTGCTCAGCACAAAGTCATCCTGCACCTTGCTCTGCTCCACGTTCTCGCGATCGGTATCCGTACCGTTCCTCATGAAATCGAAGTTGAAGTCGATGCCCAGCTTGCCCGCCTTACCATTATAATAGGTGTTGGTGAGCCATCCTAGCGGTTTCGTTTCCTTGCTGGTCTGGTGAGAGTAGAG
>JAFPEE010000162.1 GCA_017389705.1 Prevotella sp. | reverse complement strand
CTCCACGTTCGTTAGCGAAAGCCACCACATAGCCCAGCACACAGTGCCGCCGGTCCTTGGGGTCAGTCTTCTGCCCACCAGCAAACGGATAGTTGTGTTCAGCCTTCTTAAACTCCACGTGATCCTCGCGTTCACGCAACACCTTCAGTTCTTCTATCGTACTCATATCCTTCAAATTATTCGATCCTTTTCGGGTGCAATGTCAGTGCAAACCGAGTGCAATGATGCTTGCATCGATTGCCGAGGTGCCGCCTGACATCGCCAAATTTTTGGCAAAGGTACGAAATAAATTTCAAATTGGGCGAGATTCTCGGAATTATTTCTCAAAATTCTGCATATTTTTAACTTATCTTGCTGATTATCAATGGGCTGATTTCTTTCAAATAAACCCCATTTTTATTCCCTCAACCCCCAAAAAAAGGCCTGCCTACCGATGTAGACAGAGCCTTGCTGTAATGATGTCTGAGTTCGAGGAACTCAAATTGCTTGTTTGGCTGAGTCGCGCCAAAAGTCAACAAAGTTAAAATCCTAAAAAAATCGGTTCCCCAGTAATCCTGTGTTCGGTGTATAAAAGAAAACCTTGAAAACCCTTCTCAAGAGTTTTAGCACTTTGAATGCCACAGGGACAGGTCAATGGCATCACAGTTTCTGTATCAGCCCGCGCCCCAGCTACTATATGCATAATCCTTGACATTCATTACCATTCCTGCCTTCACAGGGTTTTGGTGGATATACCTCAAGAGGGTCACAAAATAAGCCATATCGTTCACAGGCTCACTCTTAAAGCGCTCTTTAAACAAGTGTCCGTCACTGCGTCACAAACACCCGCCAGCTGCCATCTTTCTCGCCACGCTCCACGTACTTCTTCTGAATCAACTGATCCAGCAGTTTCTGTATAGCGGCAATGCTGATACCCGTCTCGTCTCTCATATCTGCCAGCGTCAGCGATGGCTGTGTCCGCATGGCGTTCAGTATCTTCGTGTAATTCGGTGTGCGGAAAGCAATCCTCTCTCCATCATACCACCACACGTTTTCATCCTTCTCGCTCACAAACAGCACGTCGTTATACACCTCCGTAGCCACCAGTTCATTAAAGTATTTCATAAACGGTCTGATGTCCTTTATCTCCGCATGAGCCCCGACTGCGGGCACAGGGCCCACTTCCATATCTGCCTGATGCAGAGCCTCCAAGTATTCGCTCTTCTTCCTACTGCGAACTACTATCATCGGATAGTCATGTCGAGCCAGTATGAAGTTCACCATCAGGCGGGCGATGCGTCCGTTACCATCCTCAAACGGGTGGATACGTATGTAGCGGTAGTGGAACAGAGCCGCCAGCTCTATTGGCGACAGCTTCCCCTCCTTTTCAGCCTCATTGTACCAATCCACCAAATCTGTCATCAGCCCTGGTGTCTCCTCAGGCGAGGCATACTCGAATCTATCGCCATACCTTGTTATCACACTGTTCGGTCGAGTTTTGTACTGCCCGGCATGAACCGTATAGCTTGTCTGCACACCACCTGGTAGGTCTCGATATACCGTGTAATCCTCCCTCAACAGCGTCTTGTGCAGTGTACGTATGAAGTTCTGTGTTAGCGGCATCTCCTTCACCCGGGCCTCCTCAGTCATCATTTTCAAGCCCACGTTACTCGCCGTCATCTCCTGTACGGCATGCACATCTGCTTCTCCAATTACCTTGCCAAACAGCAACAGAATCTCCGTCTGACCATACGTCAGCGTATTACCCTCAATATGGTTGCTGTTGTAGTTGAAGTCCACGGTAAACCTACGGCTCAACCGCTCCCTATCCTTCTCCGAGAGGGGCTGTAACTCCTGCCAAGCAGCCAGTGCCTTTTTGATATTCAGATACTTCATAGATGTCTGCTATTAGTATTTCGAGTGCGAAAATACAAAATATTTTTGAAATGGTTGTAATCCTACAACCTTTTTAACACATTTCTCACAAAAAAAGGGCTGACTGTAAGCGTCCAATTTCCACATCTGGCTTCTTCAGATGCCGATAAACAGGGACATCTTGAGATTTCCCGTATTCATAACTGGACTAAAATTTTAATTATTTAACTGGTTGGCATAGTATCAGCGTCAGCACCTCTTTCGGATGTGCCAGCAGATAATCCGCTACCATCTGGGCGACGGTCTCTTTCTTCTTACTTTTCGGAACCGTCATTCCAAACTGTTCAGCCATCCAAAGCAAATCATCTTTCAACAACACAGGCATGACTGCAGTTAATGGAAGTGTGGACATATAATATGGATATCGTAAAGTTATCATCGTCTTCTCATTTAATCACCCCGATTCTCTCAAACAACCTCCTGAACGCCTTATTCGGATTCTCTTTCACGATCTCCTCCGCAACCTCTCGCGCAATCTTCTCACACTCCGGCGAAGAGTTGTAAAGCCTCCTTATCCAAACAGCGAAATGTTCATAGTCATCCCCCCTCTTGCATTCTGGAGCACGTAGTTTCATACGTTCAACGATGTCTTGCGCCACCAGCCTTTGGTCAGCCTCTGACATATACTT
>JAFPEE010000161.1 GCA_017389705.1 Prevotella sp. | reverse complement strand
TGGGAACTTCTTGCCGGTTGCAAATGCTTCTTCAGCAACTTTAATTAAATCCATTTTTAAACTAATAATTAAATTTGTTGTATCGTTCCAACGCAACATAGACGGGCAACTCGTGACTTCCCTCCATCGGTTACGCCGAAAAGCGGGTGCAAAGGTACAAAATTCCTCTGACATAAGCGGGATATGTTTTCGCTTACGGCTATGATTTAACATTATTTATTGTTTCGTGCGGACTTCTGACTGCTCAGTACGTAGTTTTATTTGTGTCAACAGGTATATCATTCCCTAAACAATTTAGCCATCTGTTACTGCATACTTGGCCCAAAACCGTGAGTTAACTCAAAATATCCATCGAGTTAACTCAAGCGACAAATCGAGTTAACTCAGGGCAAAAGCGTCTATAGAATCAGCTAATGAAGAGGAAAAGTCAATAACCCTGCCTTATTCTGCAATAACCCTACCTTATTGCGCAATAACCCAAGGTTATTTGACGATAACCCCAGCGTAAAAATCCAAATTAATTTGGTTTTTCGCTCGACTTTTCGTACCTTTGCCATCGAATTATAAATTTAAAGGAGCGAATGATGAATCATAGACTACTATATTCTGGCTTAATTACAGCTTTGCTGTTATGGTCATGTAACAAAAAGGAGACACAGACCCATGAGGATGCTGTCAGCGTGAGAACCCAGAAAGTAGAGGCTGGGGCACAGAGCGTGAACAAGAGTTTCATGGGAGTGATAGAAGAGGAAGACGGTGCCAACGTCACATTCGGGGTTTTAGGTACGGTTATTCGCGTGATGGTCGATGAAGGACAATTCGTGCGGAAAGGTCAGGCAATGGCCGAGACCGACGGACAGAACGTCAGGAATGCCTACGAAATGAGTGCCTCGACCCTCGCACAGACTGAGGATGCCTATCGCCGCATGAAGAACCTTTACGACAAGGGTACACTGCCAGAGATAAGAATGGTAGAGATGGAGTCGATGCTAACCAAGGCAAAAGCTGCAGAAGCCATGTCGCGGAAGAATGTGGACGAGATCGTGCTGCGTGCCCCCTTTGATGGCTATGTGGCACAAGCTGCTGTACATGAAGGCAGCAGCGTCATGCCTGGTGTAACGGGGTTCAAACTGGTGAAGATTGACAAGGTGAAAGTAAGCGTATCGGTTCCTGAGAAAGAGATCAGTAAGATAAAGAAAGGCACAGACGTGAACTTTACGGTGTCTGCCTTGGGTGATAGCGTGTTTACGGGCAGAGTGGTGAACAAGGGAGTGGTAGCGAATATCATCAACCACACATACACGGTAAAGGTTTTGGTAGAGAACAGAAGCCATACATTGCTGCCAGGCATGGTATGCAAGGTACACATGAAGGACGTGAGTGCAGACTATTCTATTCTGGTGCCACAGGATGCCATACAGATTAGCGGCAAGGAGACCTTTGTGTGGATGGTGAAGCAAGGGAAGGCTCATCGTCAGGCTGTCACCACAGGTGAGATATACAGCGCTGGTGTGGTCATAGAGACAGGACTGACCAACGGCGATGTGATCATCGTCCAAGGCCAGAATAAAGTCAGTGAGGGAATGAGCGTGAAGTAAAGGTAAAAAAGTAAAAAGGTAAAAGGGTGAAAAGTGATAAAGTGCAAGAGCCAAGAGGTGATAAAAGCTTAGTGGCGAGTGCCATGAGGCATAAAAGCATCACGCTGCTGCTGGTGCTGGTCATGATGCTTGCAGGCATTGCTTCGCTGATATATATACCAAAGGATGAGTTTCCGCAGGTAGACCTTCCTGTGGGATTGGTGGTAGGAGTCTATCCTGGGGCGTCTGAGCTGGAAGTGGAGCAGCAGTTGGCAAAGCCCCTGGAAGATTTTCTCTGGACCTTTAAGGAGATAGACAGGGAAAAAACTACGACGATGAGTATGAACGATGGCTGTGCGGCCATTGTATGGCTCAACGGGACAGAGAGCAGCAAGACGGAGTTCTGGAACAAGCTGAAGGAGCGGCTGACACTCTTCCGCGTGACACTGCCAACGGGTGTGCTGGGTGTGGTGGCCAACGACGATTTCGGCGACTCATCGGCCATGCTGGTCACCATCGAAAGCGACAGCAAGACATTCCGTGAGCTGGGCGACTATGCCGACGGACTGAGCGACAGACTGAGAACGGTGAAGAGCCTGGCAAACGTGATACGCATGGGTGGGCAGAAGGAACAGCTGAGCATCTATTTGGATCGCGACCGTCTCTCGATGTACGGCATCAATACGGCCATGCTGATGAGCAAGGTTTCCGGACTTACAGGCACACTCTATACAGGCAGTCTGGAGGATGGAAAACTGAGCAGGAAGATACATATCCGGTCATCGCTCAATACCGAACAGGACCTGGCACAGACCATTGTCAGTACTGCTCCCACGGGCGAAGTGGTACGACTGAGCGACATTGCCACCATCAAGCGTGAATACCCTGAACCGCGACAATACATCAAGAACAACGGGCGCCAGTGCCTGCTGCTGTCGCTACAAATGATCAGGGGCAAGAATATCATTGACTTTGGTACAGAGGTAAAACAGCTTATCAGCGACTACCAGCAGACATTGCCCAAGGATGTGCATATCAATGTCATCAGCGACCAAAGCCAGGTGGTAGACCACTCCATACAGGACTTCATGCTCGAAATGCTCATCGCCATCGTGTCCGTCATCATTGTGGTATGCCTGATGCTGCCGCTTAGGGTGGCGGGTGTAGCAGTGGTCACCATCCCCATCACGATATTTGCCTCCATGGCCATATTCCTTATAACAGGAGTCGAGATTAACAGCGTCACGCTGGCGGCCCTGCTGGTAACGCTGGGTATGATCGTAGACGACAGCGTGGTGGTGGTAGACTGCTATCTGGACAAGTTAGACTCCGGAATGAATCGCTGGCACGCTGCTATAGAGTCTTCACGGGAATTCGTGAAGAGCATCATCACGGCCACGCTGGTCATCAGCATCACGTTCTTCCCCTTCCTCTTTACTACTGACAAGCTAATACACGACTTCATACAATGGTTCCCGTATGCCATCAGCATCGTACTGACGGTATCGCTGGTGGTCGCCATTTTCGTGGTGCCCATATTGCAGCATCAGTTTATCAAGAACGGACTCCACACGGGTCAGCAGGAAAGAAACGAAGGCGAGCGGAAGACGATGCTCGAGCGGATGCAGGGTCACTACGACAAGCTGATAGAGTGGTGCTTCCGCCACAGGCGCGCCACCCTTGCCATCGGACTGGCAAGCATCGTGCTGGGGGCTGTGCTCATCCTGATGTTACCCATCAGACTGATGCCCAGGGCCGAGCGCAACCAGTTTGCCGTCGATATCATATTGCCTACAGGCACAGACCTGGACTATACTGCACAGGTGGCCGACTCGCTGGCCAGCATCATGCGAAAGGACGAACGGGTGGTCAACCTGACCACGTTCTATGGCAGCGGCTCACCGCGATTCCATGCCACGTTCCTGCCCAACTTCGGCGGAACCCACTTTGCACAGTTCATCGTAAACACCCATAACGACAAAGAGACGCAGGAAATGCTGGACGACTACGCCCACCGCTACTCCTATTACTTCCCTGAGGCTCAGATACTGTTCCGGCAGATAGAATACTCCGACCATCAATACCCTGTGGAAGTGGAGGTGAAGGGTGATAACCTCGATAGTCTGCACGTGGCCATAGACAGCATACACCACCGATTGTCGAAAAACAAGGACATAGACGTGTTGACCACCAGCTTCGGCACGACGGGTAACCAACTGGAGGTAACCATGAAGCCTGAAGAAGCCAACCGCATAGGCATGAGCAAATCGCTGCTCTCGCTGAATTTTGCCTTGCGCTATGGTGGCGGCATTCCTGTAACAACCATCTGGGAGGGCGACCACGAACTGAGCATCACGGTAAAGGATGCCGATAAGGGTAGACACGACATCGACGAATTCAAGAACATTCGCGTGACGAGCCTGATCCCCACCATTACGGCAGCACCGCTGTCGCAAATAGCCGACGTCAAGCCAGGCTGGGGCTCTGGCACCATCACACGCATCAATGGTGAACGGACGGCCTCTGTCTATGGCATGATGGGACGTCAGGGCGTAAAGGTGGGAGAACTGACGGAGAATATCTATCGGGACCTCAAGACACTGCGACTGCCCGACGGCATCAGGATCGAGGAGGGCGGACAGGCAGAGACCGAACGGACATACCGTCCGCAGATGTATCTGGGCATGCAGATTGCCATCGTGCTGATCTTCTTCATCATCGTGTTCCATCTGAAGAGCATACCGCTCACACTGCTCATTATGTCGTCATTAGGATTCTCGATGATAGGCGGTGCGCTGGGACTCCATTTGTTCGGTCAGGAGTTTGGGGCTACGGGCGTGCTCGGCTTCGTCTCGCTCATGGGTATCATCACCCGCTGCGGTATCATCATGATTGACTATGCCGAGGAACTGAGCCACGAGCACCCCACGAAAGAGGCCGCACTGCTGTCGGCCAAACG
>JAFPEE010000160.1 GCA_017389705.1 Prevotella sp. | reverse complement strand
GTTAACGAATGTGAATATACAAAGAACTGGAAAAACGTCTTTGCAGATGTTTGTATATTTTATTTTTGACGGCAACTTCATTTGCAGATTTTTGTATATTTTCCGTCCCTCCTCCGTCCCTCGGCATAGTATCTGTCCCCTGCAATTGGAGGCATATACACTGATTATCAACGACTTATATTTGCAGATTTTACATTCTGCGTCGGTAAATAGGTTCCGCCTGTTTTTCTACACTTTTAAGGGCAAAAACGAATAGCTGCAGGAGAGGCTTCACGTACAAACCGTGAAGCCACATCACTTTTTTTTGAGGAAATTAAACTGGCTGGCTAAAGGATTGAAGTCACATGGCAACCACGACGGAGCGATGGATATACAAGCCTTTCGAGGTTGGTTTGCCCACGAGGCGGCGTCCGTCAATAGTGTACCACACATCAGACATCTTACTGCTAACATCAGACATCGTTTCGATGCCCGTATCATCACCCTTCATAAAATCGAAGGAGGTGGTGCCGTCGGCTGCCAGCTGGATGTTGGTGATGGGCTTGCCCATGAACTTGCGACCGTCGGCAGCGGCGGTGAAAAGCGTGGCAGCGGGCGACGACTCGTCCGTCAGGCTGTTGTTGACCGCCAGCGTCTCGGGGTCGGTGTAGGGATAGGCCGAGGTGCTGAGATAGCTGCTGCGCAGCCAGTTGTCCTCAGTCCATCGGGTAAGGTCCATGCCATTGTTCTGCGGGCACCAGGCGCGGAAGTCCTTGCCCGAGGCATGGAACAGGCTGTAGCGGTCTTTTACGTTGGTGTTCACATGATTCTCCCGCCACGCAGTCCTATCGAAATCAACGTGTAAGATGAGCAGCCCGTTGCCGGGACAACCGTAGTCCCAGCCCGTCTGACGGCGGTTCTCCAAGAGATAATACTCGTCGCTGTTGCCAGTGCTGCGCACCAGATAGGTCTTGCCGCCTTCGCTCAGGGGTTTCATGCCCTCAATGCTGGCGGGTTCCGTCAGTTCCTCGGGCATCGCCCAGCCTAAGTACATCCGCTCCATCGCGCTGAAGTTGGGCGGGCACCAACCATAATTAGTAAAGTTGCCGCCATCCATCAGGTCCCACTCATCGACGGTAGAGAAGGCGGTGCCGGAGCCGAAGGGATAGAGGTCGGGCAGTCCGAGGCTGTGGCTGAACTCGTGGACGATGGTCCCTATGCCGCTGAGAAAGTCGCCATGTATGCGCTCGCAGACGAGACTGTAGTAGAAGTAGTCAACGCCGCCGGGCAATTTCGTGTTCGGAATCTGGAAGTAGGAGCCCGGCCCCAGATAATAAGTCCCATTCATCGTGTTGCCAATCAGGCCAGCGGCAACGAATACCACCTCGTTGGCTTTACCATCGCCGTTCCAGTCGTAGACGCTGAAGTCGGCATCGGTGGTTGCCGGCAACAGTTCGAGGGCTTTACCCATATCCTCCCAGCCATCGTTGTAATAGACGTGGCTACGCGCTCCTATGTCAATCTTCACGGGGCCGTAGATGTCGAACGCCAAGTTCAGGCGGCCTGCCGACTGGTCGCGGAAGTAGTCGGCCACGCAGCCCTGTCCCATACCCTCGTTGAACCCTTTCTCGTTGAAGAGGCGGTCGTAGTACGCCGCGGGATTGTCCATCGAGAAGTCCAGGTCGCTGAACGAGAACAGCACCACGGGCACGCGGTACGTCTTCTGCGCGTCGAATTCGTATGGCTCAGGCAGCATGTACGAACTGCTTGCCCTCGTCGTGGCGCTACGATGAATACAGCCTCTGCGCTGTGCCTGAACGTTTGTGACTGCCATCAAAGCGGCAACGGTCAGCAACAATATCTTTCTCATATATTTCTTTTCAGTATTACTTTCAATCCACAAATCTGTGTGCAAAGATACTAAAAAAAATAAAAACAAAAGCAATTATGGTCTTTTAATGACATCACAACGTTACACTCACGCCGATGGTCAAGTTGCGCAACTTCAGATAGCAGGCTCTGCACGTAACGGCTATCGATATAGTTGAAGGGGCGGACGGTGCTGGCCAGGGGAAGCCTCTATAAACTTAAACCTAAACCCATAAGGCACAACTTGAAGTCACTTTTTCTTTTGATGTAAATAGGTTTTTGTATGTCGATGGCTTGTTGTTTACAGGCTGTGCCCATAGCGGTCTGGAGAACATTCTGGCGGCTTGTCCGTGGCCTGTTCATACCGTTGTCGGAGGTTTCCACTTACTCGATGGTTTGGAGGCAGAAGAAGAACTGGCGGCTTTGGCTCAAAGGCTAAAAGCCAAATATCCCAATACTCAGTTCTACACCAGCCATTGCACAGGCGATAAGGTCTTTGCCACGCTCAAAACAATCATGGGCAATCAACTTCATGCTTTTAGCTGTGGCATGACGATAACAGTATGATAACACCGCTCACGGCCTACTCATCTTAATAATTCCCAAAACTTCCTGCAAAGATAGCAATAATTCAGTATTTCTTGCTACTTTTGCAACAACTTTAAATGTATTTAGATTTTAATGAATCGATTATACTGGATAATACTCTTGCTAATGATGGCTGTGGCGGCGCACGGGCAGATGGACAGCACGGTGATCAACCTGAAAAACGTGGTGGTGACGGGCAAGGCGGGGACGAAGAGCGTGACGGCGGAACGGACACGCATCAACCTGAGTGCGACGATGAGCAGCGCTACGGGGTCGGTGCTCGAAGTGCTCAGGAGTTCGTCGGCTGTAACCATCGACGGCAGCGGCCAGGTGTCGATACGTGGCAACGGCAATGTGCTCATCCTCGTGGACGGCGTGCCGACGACGCTCGACGGTCTGGGGAGCATCCCTGCCGCCAACGTGCAGAGCATCGACATCGTGACCAGCCCTGACGCGAAGTACGACGCGGAGGGGTCGGGCGGCATCATCAGCATTGTGTCGAAGAAGCAGACGCCCGAGGCTTTCACGGCGATGGCTTCGGCCAACTATGGCATCAGCAATTTCATGAACGCGGGCGTGGCCATGAGCTACAACTTCGGTCGCTGGGGCATGCGCATGAACTACAACGGGAAATGGGAGCGCGACCACGTGGAGAGCGAGCTGCACCGACGCATCGTGCAGACGGGAAGTAGCTTGGACCAGCTGATTGACGCGGCGAAGAAGACCACGGGACAGAACATCGGCCTGAACGTGAGCTACAAGGCGACGAAGCAGGACGTGCTGACGCTGGACGTGAAGGCGGGATTCCCGAGGATGAACAACCTGCAGACCATGCACAACCACTACGGGATTGCGGGTGCGACCAGCGAGAAAGTGCGCCAGACCGACATCACCTTCAACCGCGAGATGGTGGAGGGCTCGCTGGGCTACAGGCATATCTTCGAGCCAGGCCGTCGCGAGGTCAGCATCATGGCATCGCTATCGGCCATCAACGGACACCGGCCTTCTTATTATTATGAGCAGACGGCAAGTGCCTTTGAGATGGTACAGCGCTCCGAGTCGGGCGGCCATCCACGCATCGCTGCCCTGCAGTTCGACTACATGGCTCCGATGGGTCGCGGAAAACTGGAGACGGGCGTGAAGATGACCTACCGCCAGAACGACATCGACCACAATATGTACGAGTACGACGCGGCAACGGACGCGTGGCAACTGTCAGTACCCCTGAGCAACGACCTGCGCCACCGTGAGTATATCCCTGCCGCCTACGCTATGTACTCGTCGAAGCTCAACGGACAGTTGACGATAAAAGCCGGATTGCGACTGGAGTACAGCCGCGTGACGCTGCAAAGCGACAAGGACTGGCTGGACGAGGCCAGCGACTGCTATTTTGTGGCCCCCAACCTCGTGCTGAACTATCGCATCAGCGAGCCTTGGCAGCTGTCGCTCGGTCTTTCGCGCAGAATCTCGCGCCCCACCTATCCGCAGCTCAATCCCTACATCAACCTCATAGACAACCAGACCTACGAGACCGGCAACGTGCATCTGAAGCCCGAAAAAGCCAACAAGCTCGACCTCGGCTACACCTATACCGGCCAGACGCTGAAGGTGAGCGGCAATGCCTATCTCAACTACACGCAGGACTACATCAACCAGATTGCCTATCTCGACCGTGACATCCTCGTGATGACCTACATCAACGGCGACATGGACCTGAAGACCGGCATCGAGCACAACATCCGATGGAGCGCCCTGCGATGGCTCGGCATCGACCTCGGCTCAAACATCTTCTATACCCATTCGCGAGCCGACTGGCACGATACAGCCATCCGTAATCAGGGCTGGACCACCAACACCAGCGCCACCCTGAACATCATACCGCTGCGAGGGATGACCGTTCAGGCGCAGTACTTCGTCACCACGCCGCAGTACTTCCCGCAGTTCACCACCAAGACCATCCACTACTGCAACGTCGGCATCCGCCAGCAACTGCCCAAGACGTCGCTGACCCTCTCAGCCCTCGTCACCGACGTGTTCAACACCCGTCGCTGGGACATCTCGTCCGACAATCCCGTCTATACCCTCACCAATACCAGCCGCAACCTTAGCCGCGTCCTCTGGCTCGGTCTCACCTGGAACTTCCACTCCTACAAGCCACTTGGCGGCACGAAGAAACAGGAGGAAGACCGCAGTGTCATCAGGTTGGGAGAATGATGAGCATAAAATGAATCCATAAGTAATAACAATTAAGGACATAGATGGTTACAAGTGGTATTGATTAAAGTATTTGAAACGCAAAAACGGAATATATGGATTTCAAAGGAAAAATAGCCGTAATAACCGGTGGTGCACAGGGCATCGGACGGTGTATTGCGGAAGAGTTTCAAAAAGCAGGCGCTACGGCTTGTGTGATTGATAAGCAGCAGGGCAACCACTTTGTTGGCGACCTTGCTGACAAGCAAGTGCTGGAGCGGTTCGCTAAGGAAGTGATAGAGCAGCACGGCCATGTGGATTTCCTTGTCAACAATGCCCTGCCGCTGATGAAGGGCATCGATGAGTGCAGCTACGAGGAGTTTCAGTATGCCATGAGCGTAGGCGTGACGGCTCCGTTCTATCTCACAAAACTCTTCGCTCCACATTTTGCCAAAGGAGCGGCCATCGTCAATATATCTTCCTCGCGTGACCGCATGAGCCAGCCGCAGACAGAGAGCTTCACTGCTGCAAAGGGCGGCATTGCGGCACTGACCCATGCTCTTGCCGTAAGTCTGGCGGGCAAGGTACGCGTGAACAGCATTT
>JAFPEE010000159.1 GCA_017389705.1 Prevotella sp. | reverse complement strand
GTACAAAAGAATTGTGACGTAAGAGCACGAAATGAATAGGATTGATCGTATGTGAGCCTTGATTTCTAACTTTTCGGGGCAATTTGTTCACATTTTTATCTCGACTGGCTTATAATCTCGGAAATTTTATTTAAATTTGCATCGTAAATTATGTGATATGGGTATTTTTGGTTTCTTTAATAAGGATAAAAAGCAAACGCTGGACAAGGGTCTTGAAAAGACAAAGACCAGCGTGTTCGACAAGCTGGCACGTGCCGTAGCCGGTAAGTCGAAGGTCGATGACGACGTACTCGACAACCTCGAGGAGGTGCTGATTACCTCTGACGTGGGTGTGGAAACTACGCTGAAAATTATTGAGCGTATTGAGCAGCGTGTCGCTCGAGACAAGTATGTCTCAACAAGTGAGTTGGATGCCATTCTGCGCGATGAGATTGCTTCGCTGCTGGCAGAAAACAATAGCGAGGATAATGACAACTGGGATTTGCCCAGTGACCATAAACCGTACGTCATACTCGTAGTGGGTGTGAATGGGGTAGGTAAGACCACCACCATAGGCAAGCTGGCTTGGCAGTTCAAACAGGCAGGCAAGAAAGTCTATCTGGGCGCTGCTGACACCTTCCGTGCTGCTGCTGTGGAGCAGCTGTGCATCTGGGGTGAGCGCGTGGGCGTTCCTGTTGTCAAGCAGCAGATGGGCTCAGACCCTGCCTCGGTGGCTTTCGATACCTTGCAGAGTGCCAAGGCCAATGGTGCCGACGTGGTGCTCATCGATACGGCAGGCCGTCTGCATAATAAAGTGGGCCTGATGAACGAGTTGAAGAAAATCAAGGAGGTCATGAAGAAGGTGCTTCCAGAGGCTCCCGATGAAGTGATGCTGGTACTGGATGGCTCTACAGGACAGAACGCCTTTGAGCAGGCCAAGCAGTTCTCGGCCGTAACGCAGATTACCTCGTTGGCTATCACGAAGCTTGACGGAACTGCCAAGGGCGGAGTGGTCATCGGTATCTCTGATCAGCTGAAGGTTCCAGTCAAGTATATCGGTCTGGGCGAAGGCATGAAGGACCTGCAGCTCTTCAATAAGACGCAGTTTGTGGACTCTTTGTTCAAGAAAGACGAATGAAAAAGCCTACCATAGATATTATCACCTTAGGATGTTCGAAGAATCTGGTCGATAGCGAGACGTTGATGGGACTCTTTGACGCTCATGGCTATCATGTCACCCACGATTCGGAGAATCCGCAGGGTGAGATAGCGGTGGTGAATACCTGTGGATTTATTGAGGATGCCAAGCAGGAGAGCATCGATACCATCTTGGAGTTTGCGCAGGCTAAGGAGGAAGGACGACTTAAGAAACTCTATGTCATGGGATGCCTGTCGGAACGCTATTTGGCCGATTTGGAGAAAGAAATTCCTGAGGTTGACGGGTGGTATGGGAAGTTTAACTATAAGAAGCTCTTAGAGGATTTGGATGCCCAGTTGCATCCACAAGAAGCTTGGCGCCACATTACCACTCCTCGTCACTATGCTTACCTGAAGATTAGTGAGGGTTGTGACCGTCATTGCGCCTATTGTGCCATACCGCTTATTACGGGTCGCCACCAAAGCCGTCCTGTGCAGGAGATTTTAGATGAGGTGCGTTGGCTGGTCAGTCAGGGCACAAAAGAGTTTCAGGTCATTGCCCAGGAACTGACCTACTATGGTGTGGATATTGATGGCAAGCAGCATATAGCAGAACTCATAGAGCAGATGGCAGATATAGAAGGTGTGGAGTGGATTCGCTTGCACTACGCCTATCCTGCCCACTTCCCTTGGGACCTGCTAAGGGTGATGCGTGAGAAGAAGAATGTGTGCAACTATCTGGACATAGCCCTGCAGCATATCTCTGACCACATGCTGAGCCGTATGCAACGCCATGTGTCCAAGGATGAGACCTATGAGCTGATTCAGAAGATGCGTCGGGAGGTGCCGGGTATCCACCTGCGTACTACGCTGATGGTGGGCTTCCCTGGTGAGACAGAAGAGGACTTTAAAGAGTTGGTCGAGTTTACCAAGTGGGCACGCTTTGAACGCATGGGAGCCTTTGCTTATAGTGAGGAGGACGGTACCTATAGTGCCTTGCACTATGAGGACGATGTGCCTCAGGAGGTGAAGCAACAGCGCTTGGACAAGCTGATGCGGGTGCAGCAGAATATCTCTGCAGAGTTAGAAGCGGCCAAGATAGGACAGACGCTTCGTGTCGTCATAGATCGTATGGAAGGCGACTGGTATGTAGGCCGTACGGAGTTCTGTTCGCCAGAGGTTGACCCGGAGGTGTTGCTGCCTGCCAATGAGGCATTGAAGATAGGCAACTTCTATGAGGCCCGCATTACGGATGCAGAAGAATTTGATTTATACGCCACAACGAAATATGAATAACAAGGAATTTATTGCCGAACTGGCTGAGCGCACAGGGTATAGTATGAAGGATACCCAGAAGTTGGTGAACAATGTCATCAACGCTATGGGCGATGCTTTTCAGGAAGACAATAGTGTGCTTGTGCCTAACTTCGGAACCTTCGAGGCGAAGAAGAAGATGGAGCGTGTCATCATGAATCCTTCTACGGGACAGCGTATGCTGGTGCCACCAAAACTGGTGCTTAATTTCAAACCCAATCAGACCTGGAAGGATAAACTGAAAGGAGGACAATAACGATGGGGAAGCTGACGATACAAGATATAGCGACCATTCTCGTCGAAAAGAATGGCTTTGACAAGCGTGATGCCAATAAGTTTGCTTCTGTCATGTTTGCCTTAATACAGGAACGGCTGGAAACTGACCATTTGGTGAAAGTGAAGGGGTTGGGGACCTTTAAGATTGTTGATGTGGAAGCCCGTGAGAGTGTCAGCGTCCGTACCGGTGAGCGTGTTATTATCAGTAGTCATGCCAAGGTGTCTTTCACTCCCGATGCTACAATGAAGGAGTTGGTAAACAGGCCTTTCTCGCAGTTTGAGACTGTTGTGCTGAATGAGGGCGTGGAGTTTGAGGATATGAAGGAGGAGGAAGAGTCTGAGTCTGAACTTGACCCTGAACCTGACCCAGCGAAAGAAGAGGAGATGGCTCCTGTTGCTGCCGTCCAGCCTTTAATGGAAATTCAGAATGAAGAGCCAAAGCAACCAGAGGAACCTGTTGTGCCAGAGGAGTCTGTAGCAGAAGAGGAACCTGTGGTAGTGGAAGAGCCCGTAGAAGCAGAGGTGAAACCAGTAGAAGCGGAAGAGCCTGTTGTGACAGATGAGCCTTTAGTGTCAGATGAGCCAGCCGATGATATAGATGATGACTGGGAAGAACCACGTCCTTGGGGGCGTTGGATTCTGGCTGCCCTGGGGGTGCTGGCCTTGATGGCGCTTTCAGCTTGGGGAGGCTATTATTATGGTAGCCAGCAAGCTGTATCTTCCTTTGCGGCTGTTCCCGATACGGTGATAGTACATGATACGATAAAGGCATCTCCTGCTGAAGTAATGCCTTCTATGAATGATGAGCCGGACGCTGAGCCCACAAGGTTGGAGCCTGCTACGGAGGCAGCAAAAGTGGAACCGATAGCAAGCCCATCAAAGACGGATGCCAAGCCTGCTAAGGCAGAGCAAAAGGTGGAGGCTAAGCCTGAGCCTATTGACAAATATGCCCAGAAGGACGCTCGTGTCCGACTCGGTGCCTATCGTATTGTAGGACTTGACCATGAGGTGAAGGTACAGCCTGGCCAGACCTTCTATAGTATCTGTCGAGGTAATCTGGGACCGGATATGGAATGCTACGTAGAAGTATTCAATGATTTGCCTCAGAATCCAAAGGTTAAGGAGGGGCAGATTATCAAGATTCCTAAGCTTCAATTGAAGAAAAGGAAGAAGTAAATATCCAACGAGAAAATGAAAGTTTCCTAAAATATAAGTTTTGGGAAACTTTTTTAATATTATTTAGGTAAGAAAACGTGCGTAATAAGCGAGGAAATGACTACTTTTGCACCTTGAAAAAGAGTATTCATAAAATAAGGAAATATTATGGCAGAAGCTATTGACATCCGTGAGTTGAATATCCGGATAGAACAACAAAGTGGATTCGTGACCAATCTTGTGATGGGCATGGATCAGGTAATTGTAGGACAGAAGCACTTAGTAGACTCATTGCTGATAGGTCTTTTGAGTGACGGAAACATCTTATTGGAAGGCGTTCCTGGATTGGCTAAGACATTGGCAATCAAGACACTGTCTCAGTTGATAGATGCAACCTATAGTCGTATTCAGTTTACACCAGACTTGTTGCCTGCCGACGTGACGGGTACGATGATTTATTCGCAGAAGGAAGAGAAATTCCAAGTTAAGAAAGGACCCGTTTTTGCCAATTTCGTGCTAGCTGATGAAATCAACCGTGCCCCAGCCAAGGTACAGAGTGCCTTGCTTGAGGCCATGCAGGAAAAGCAGGTGACTATAGGTTCTGATACCTTCGATCTGCCTAATCCCTTCCTGGTGATGGCTACGCAGAACCCTATCGAGCAGGAGGGTACCTATCCGCTGCCAGAGGCACAGATGGACCGTTTTATGTTGAAGGTGGTCATTGGTTATCCTACCATTGACGAGGAGAAGAAGATTATTCGTGAGAATATTGGTGGCGGACTGCCCAAGGTAAGTCCTGTCACAACAGCTGCCGAGATTGTCAAGGCTCGAGAGGTGGTCCGTGAGGTGTATTTGGACGAGAAGATAGAGCAGTACATTGCCGACATCGTTTTCGCCACCCGCTATCCTGACAAGTATGGTCTGAAGGATATGAAGGAGATGATTTCGTTTGGTGGCTCGCCCCGTGCTTCCATTAATTTGGCTAAGGCAGCCCGTGCCTATGCATTTATCAAGCGTCGCGGCTATGTGGTACCTGAGGATGTACGTGCTGTGGCTCACGACGTGCTGCGTCACCGTATTGGCCTGACATACGAGGCTGAGGCTTCTAACGTCACCAGCGAGGAAATTGTCTCGAAGATTATCAACAAGGTGGAAGTACCTTGATACATTGAACTTTGAAGATGGAAACATCTGAAATACTCAAGAAAGTACGGAAGATAGAGATTAAGGCTCGTGGTCTGAGCTCAAATGTCTTCGCAGGGCAATATCATTCTGCCTTCAAGGGTAGGGGTATGGCCTTCAGCGAGGTGCGTGAGTATCAGTATGGCGACGATGTGCGAGACATTGACTGGAATGTGACAGCCCGCTTCCATCGTCCCTATGTCAAGGTTTTTGAGGAGGAGCGTGAGCTGACAGTCATGCTGCTGATAGATGTCAGCGGCTCGTTAGACTTCGGCACACAACGCCAGATGAAGCGCGACATGGTGACAGAGATTGCTGCTACGCTGGCGTTTTCGGCTATCCAGAACAATGATAAGATTGGTGTGGTGTTCTTCTCAGACCGTATAGAGAAGTATATCCCTCCCAAGAAAGGTCGCAAGCACATCCTCTATATCATCCGTGAGATGCTTGACTTCAAGCCAGAGTCGAAGCGTACTGATGTTAAGCAGGCCCTGGAGTTTCTTACCAGTGTGTCGAAGCGTCGTTGTACGGCTTTTGTGCTCAGTGACTTCTACGACCGCCAGAACTTTCTGCAGCCTTTGCAGATAGCTAACCGCAAGCATGATGTGGTGGCCTTGCAGGTCTATGACATCCGAGCCCGTGAGTTACCCGATGTCGGTCTGGTACGAGTGGTTGATGCCGAGACGGGCTATGAACAGTATATCGACACCTCGAGCAAGCGACTCCGCCAGGCCCATGAGAAGTATTGGCGCCAATGTCAGGAACAACTGCGCGAGACGATGAATAAGAGTAATGTCGACTTGGTAAGTATTGCTACCAACGAAGACTATGTAAAGGCGCTGCTGATACTGTTTAAACAGAGAAGTTGATGAAAAGAACTACAATATTTATAGTCTTGATAGCCAGTGCTTTGTCGATATTTGCACAAGCAAGTGTTCAGGCAAAGATTGACCTGATAGAGATGATGATAGGCGAGCATGCCACCGTCACTCTTACGGTGCAGGCACCTGACGATGCAAAGGTTGAATGGCCTGTGCTGCAGGCACGCCAGATACTCATTCCCGGTGTGGAGGTGATTAACTCCCACCATCCCGACAGTCGAACGATGACCATCATTTTGACCTCCTTTGATGGCAATCTTTATCCGCTGCCTGCCTTCAAGGTGAAGGTTAATGGCAAGGAACTGAAAACATCTGAGTTGGCGTTGAAGGTGATAGAGATGGAGGTGGACACAACGCAAATGAATAAGTTCTTCGGTCCGAAGGATGTGCAGGACAATCCGTTCCAATGGAGTGACTGGGAGCTGTCGTTCTGGCTTAGTATCCTGATGTTGGTGCTGATAGCTATAAGCTATTACCTCTATCTTAGACTGCGTGACAATAAGCCCATCATCACCACCATTAAGATAGTAAAGCGCTTGCTACCTCATCAGAAGGCCATGCAGGAGATAGAACAGATCAAGGCCGACAAAATGGTTACTGCTGAAAATCCGAAGGAATACTACACCAAGCTGACTGATACGCTGCGTAAGTATATCGAGGAACGCTATGGCTTCTCAGCTATGGAGATGACCAGTACCGAGATTATTGAGCGCCTGATGTCTACTGGAGACCAGCAGTCTTTGGATGAGTTGCGGCAGCTGTTTACTACAGCTGACCTCGTGAAGTTCGCCAAGTATTCGACGATGATTAATGAGAATGATGCCAATTTGGTGAATGCCATCGACTTCATCAATCAGACAAAACTGGAGAACCAGCCTGTTGAGGAGGTGCAGAAACCAGTCCTCTCAGAGGCTGACCAGCGCTCTCAAAAAGAACGCCGAGTCCTGAAGCTGATCATCTGGGGCATTGCCGCAGTTACGGTGGTGTTGTTCTGCTATATCGTCTATAGTGTTTATCTGCTAATAGTTTAGAAAGAGAATGGAAT
Source organism: Prevotella sp. (assembly GCA_017389705.1). Classification (GTDB taxonomy): domain Bacteria; phylum Bacteroidota; class Bacteroidia; order Bacteroidales; family Bacteroidaceae; genus Prevotella. The sequence goes on along the minus strand of JAFPEE010000159.1, from coordinate 4,413 downwards.
TTGCCAATAAAGAATATCTGTTGCTGCTCTTGTTGCTGATACCTTATATAATATGGTATCTGATGTACAGGAAGAAGAGCGAGCCCACGATGCGAATGAGCGACACCAATGTCTATCGCTTTGCACCTCGTTCGTGGAAGGTGGCGCTCATGCCCCTACAGCCCTTGCTGCGTATGGCAGTCTTTGTACTGGTAGTACTGGTGCTGGCTCGTCCTCAGACACAGAACTCATGGAAGAATCAGACAGTTGAGGGTATTGATATCATGCTGGCAATGGACGTGTCTACCTCTATGCTGGCAGAAGACCTGAAGCCTAATCGTATTGAGGCTGCAAAGCAGGTAGCTGCAGAGTTTATCACAGGACGCCCCAATGATAATATAGGCTTGAGCATCTTTGCCGGTGAGGCCTTTACCCAGTGCCCTATGACCACAGACCATGCGTCGCTGCTAAACCTGCTTCAAGGAGTGCGTACCGACATTGCTGCCCGTGGCCTGATAGAGGATGGTACGGCTATCGGTATGGGCCTGGCCAATGCTGTTAGTCGTCTGAAGGACTCGAAGGCCAAGAGCCGTGTGGTCATCTTGCTGACGGATGGTTCAAACAATCGTGGTGACCTGTCACCTATGACAGCTGCCGAGATTGCCAAGAGCCTGGGCATCCGAGTCTATACCATCGGTGTAGGTACCAACAAGGTGGCTCCATATCCCATGCAGGTGGGTGGGGGAGTGCAGTATGTCAATATCCCTGTTGAAATTGATACCAAGACGCTTAATGAGATAGCTCTGGCTACCGACGGCGACTTCTATCGTGCCACCAACAACCGTGAGCTGCAGAATATCTATCAGGAGATTGACAAGCTGGAGAAGTCGAAGTTGAATGTTAAGAAGTTCAGCAAGAAGTACGAGGCCTATCAGCCTTTCGCCCTCGCTGCAGCCTTGCTGCTTTTGCTGGAAATCCTGCTCAGAATTACCGTATTCAGAAAACTACCGTAACATCATGTTTAGATTTGAAGACCCCATATATCTCTATCTGTTAGCAGCAATCCCGTTGCTATTCGTCATCCGTTGGTTGATGGTGAGCCAGCAGAAGAAACGTCTGCGTCGTTTTGGCGACCCTGAGTTGGTGCGCCAACTGATGCCTGATGTGTCTCGCTTCCGTCCTGCTGTTAAGTTCTGGCTATTGATGGGTGCGCTGACATTGCTCATCGTCATGTTGGCTCGTCCGCAGATGGGCACCAAGATTAGCCATGAGAAGCGAACGGGCATTGAGACCATCATCTGTATGGACATCAGTAATTCGATGCTGGCAGAGGATGTGACACCCAGTCGCCTGGATCGTGCTAAGATGATGGTTGAGAACCTGGTTGACCACTTCAATAACGATAAGATTGGCCTGATAGTCTTTGCAGGCGATGCCTTTGTGCAGTTGCCCATTACCAGCGACTATGTCAGTGCCAAGATGTTCCTGTCGAGCATCGACCCGTCGATGATAGCCACTCAGGGAACAGACATTGCAGCTGCTATCACGATGGCTTCGCACAGCTTTACACAGCAGGAAGGTGTAGGAAAGGCCATCATCGTCATTACCGATGGTGAGGACCATGAGGGTGGGGCCTTGGAGGCTGCTAAGGAAGCCAATGAGAAAGGCATGCGAACCTATGTCTTAGGTGTTGGTTCCCCTAACGGAGCTCCTATCCCGACAGGCAATGGCGACTATCTGAAGGATAATAGTGGGCAGACTGTCATGACAGGTCTGAATGAGGAGATGTGCCGTCAGTTGGCTGATGCCGGTAGTGGTGCCTATATACATGTAGAGAACAATAGCAATGCCCAGGACCAGCTGGATAATGAGCTTGACAAGCTGGCTAAGAAGGAGATATCGTCTACTATCTATAGTGACTACGACGAGCAGTTCCAGGCCGTAGGCATCATCGTCCTGTTGTTGCTCATCCTTGAGGTCTGCATCCTTGAAATTAAGAATCCGATGCTGAGGAATATCTCCCTGTTTCGTCGTACCCCCAAGGCTGTTGCTACCATACTGCTTCTACTGTTAGCCATAGGTGTTCAAGCCCAGACCGACCGTCAACTGGTACGTCAGGGTAACAAGCAGTTCCGCAAGGGCAATGCTGCTGATGCTGAGGTGTCGTATCGCAAGGCGGTGGAGAAGAACCAGCGCAATCCGCAGGCTAACTACAACTTGGGCAATGCCCTGATGCAGCAGCGTAAGGACTCGCTGGCTACTGTCCAGTTCCAGAATGCTGCCAAGATGGAAACCAATCCGTTGCGTCGTGCTCAGGCTTATCACAACATTGGCGTCATCTGTCAGCAGCATCAAATGTTTAGTGAGGCTATTGAGGCTTACAAGGAGGCTTTGCGCAACAATCCTACTGACGACGAGACACGTTATAATCTGGAGCTCTGCAAGCGCCAGCAACAACAGCAGAATCAGGATCAGCAGAATCAGGACCAGAAGAATAAGGACAAGGATAAGCAAGATCAGCAGAAGCAAGACCAGAATAAGAAGGACGAGCAGAAGCAGAATCAGGAAAAGCAGCAAGACAAACAGCAGATGAGCAAGGAGAATGCCGAGCAGTTGCTGAATGCTGCTATGCAGGAAGAAAAGAACACCCAGGAGCGTATGAAGAAGGCCCAACAACAGCCTCAGCGTCGTCGTCTGGAGAAGAATTGGTAAATTGGCAGGCTTAAGCCTAATTATAAATAAGAAATACAGAATGATGATGAGATTGCGATATATATTATTTATTGTTTTTTCTTTATTCATTAGCCATGTTATGGCACAGACGCTTACTGGTCGTGCCCCAGGGCAGGTTGCCGTGGGGGAGCAGTTCCGTCTGAGCTATACCGTCAATACTGACGATGCCAAGGGTTTTCGTACAGGCAACATCCCTGATGCCTTCGACGTGTTGATGGGACCTTCGACGTCTACGCAGTCGAGTTTCCAGATGGTAAATGGCCATATGTCGAGCTCGGCCAGCATTACCTATACCTACATTCTCTCAGCAACCAAGCAGGGCTCATTTACTATTCCTGCAGCCCATGTGACGGTTGACGGCAAGAATGTGTCGTCTAACGAGGTACATATCAAGGTGGCTGGTGAAATGAAGAATGGCCAGCAGGGCCATCAGCAGCAGAGCAGTACGGGTGAGGTTCGTGCTGCAGGCTCTGCCATTTCAGGCAGCGACCTCTTCATCAAGGTGACGGCCTCTAAGCAACATGTTCGTGAACAGGAGCCTATCCTCTTGACTTACAAGGTATATACGTTGGTGGGACTGACTCAACTCAATGGTAAGATGGCCGACCTGAAAAGCTTCTATACCCGAGAAGTACCCCTGCCTCAGGAGAAGCAGTTTAAGGTGGAGATGCTGAACGGTAAGCCATATCGTACCGTCACTTGGCAGCAGTACGTCATGTTCCCCCAAGCAACGGGCAAGCTTGAGGTGCCCAGCTTGACCTATGAGGGCATCGTTGTGCAGCAGAACCGCAATGTAGACCCCTTCGAGGCTTTCTTTAACGGAGGGTCAGGCTATGTGGAGGTCAAGAAGCAGATTAAGGCTCCAGGCATTACCATCCAGGTAGACCCGTTGCCTCAGCGTCCTGCCAACTTCTCTGGTGGAGTGGGTAAATACAGCATTTCTGCTACCATCGAGCAAAAGGAAGTTAAGGCCAATGACCCCATCAAGTTGCGTGTTGTAGTGAGTGGCTCTGGCAACATGAAGCTGTTGAAACAGCCAGAGGTGAAATTCCCCAAGGATTTCGACCACTATGACGCCAAGGTTACTGACAAAACCCAGTTAACTACCAATGGTTTGGAAGGAAGCATCATCTACGATTTCCTGGCTGTGCCTCGCCATCAGGGAACCTATGAGATTCCTGCCATTGAGTATACTTATTTCGATACGCAGTCCAATCAGTATAAGACTGTCAAGTCAGAATCCTTCACACTCCAAGTAGCCAAGGGTAGTGGCTCGTCGAGTGCCACCTATACTGGCCAGGAAGATATCAAACAGTTGAATAGTGACATTCACTACATTAAGACAGGCAGCACCCGTCAACATGCTGTCGGCGACTTCTTCTTCGGCTCTACGGAGTATTGGGTGACGCTGGCTGTGCTGTTCCTGGGTTTTGTCTCCCTGTTTGTCATCTTCCGTCAGCGTGCTATAGAACGTGCTGACGTGGTGAAACAGCGTGCTGGCAAGGCCAACAAGGTGGCTGCCAAACGTCTCAAGAAGGCAGCAAAGCTGATGAAAGCTGGTCGGCAGGGCGAGTTCTATGACGAGGTGCTTCGTGCCTTGTGGGGCTATTTAGGCGACAAGCTTAACATGCCTGTAGAACAGCTTTCTCGTGAGAATATCAGTCAGCAATTGGCTGAGCGTAACGTCTCTGAGGAGACCAT
>JAFPEE010000017.1 GCA_017389705.1 Prevotella sp. | reverse complement strand
TCCCATTCCGAACAGAGAAGTTAAGCCCGCCTGCGCCGATGGTACTGCAATGCAATGCGGGAGAGTAGGAGGCCGCCACTTTTCATTTAAAGTGAGAGAGAAGTCCTTTCGTCAGTAATGATGAGAGGACTTCGTTTTTTTTGTTGTGTAATAAATCATCAGTTCCTACGTTATATTAAGGTATGCAATGGACTGATAGAATCAGGCAAGTAAAAATCATTTTGGTGCTGGCAGCAATAATGATTGCTGTAGCGTCATTATTAGTGTCTCATTTCTTGGTGCATGATCTCTCTGAGGAGGAACGTCACCGAATGGAAGTGTGGGCTCAGGCTCTGCATTCGCTGAATGAGGCTGACGAGTCGACTGATTTGTCTTTGGTATTAAGTGTGTTAGAGGGAAATAATACGATTCCTGTCATCGTGCTGAATGCCGAGGGGGGAATTGACGATTATCGCAATATTGAGGATACCCTTCAGATGGCTGCGTATGCTCAGCGAATGATAAGGGTAGGAGATACGATATCTATTGGTAGTCAGCTTGTGTGTTACGATGAAAGCATCATGCTGAAACGTTTATCTGCATGGCCCTATGTCCAGCTGGGTATTGTCCTGATATTTGTTGTAGTGGCTATCTTTGCGTTACTGTCCTCTAAGCGTGCCGAGCAAAACAAAGTGTGGGTGGGACTCTCAAAGGAGACCGCACATCAGTTAGGTACACCCGTGTCAAGTCTGATGGCATGGGTGGAGATGTTAAGGGAACAGTATCCAGAGGACGATTTGCTGCCAGAGATGGATAAGGATGTGAAGCGTCTGCAGCTGATAGCCGAACGCTTCTCAAAGATAGGTTCACTACCAGAACCCGTTGAAGCTTCGATGAATGAGGTGCTGTCTCATGTAGTAGACTATATGGACAGGAGAACTTCCAGTCAGGTACAGCTCATTCGCCATTTACCTGACCACGAGGTAATTGTCAAGATGAATGCCTCGCTCTTTGAATGGGTCATAGAGAACCTCTGCAAGAATGCTGTGGATGCAATGGAAGGTAAAGGTGTCATATCGCTGACCCTCTATGATAACGAGTACGATGTTGCTATAGAGGTACAGGATACCGGCAAGGGTATTAAGAAGAAAGACATCAATAATGTGTTTACCCCAGGTTTTACTACCAAGAAGCGTGGCTGGGGTCTCGGTTTGTCACTGGCCAAGCGTATCGTGGAAGAATATCACAAGGGTCGTATCTTTGTCCTCCAGTCCGAAGTGGGTAAGGGTACTACGTTTCGCATTGAAATGAAGAAATAGTGCACAGACGGGTTGCTATTTGTGCAATCTGACCATGCGTTAGAGGCTGATTTTCAATAAAAAGCGAAAAAATTGTGAATTGTCAATTGCCAATTGATAAATATTTCGTAACTTTGCACTCCAAATGAAGTGACAATGTGTAGTTTGGAGACTTATAAGATTGATTTGAAGGGGTTGAAAGAGGACGAGATGACTCGTGAATTCAATCTTGGAGATGACTACTTTGAAGCTCTGGACGGCTCACAATTGGAACATGGTACGTTGCATGTGTCGGTGTCTATACGCAAGATGTCCGGCTTCTTTGAATTCCAGTTCCATACTGAGGGCTCAGTCACCGTCAGCTGCGACCGTTGTCTTGACGACATGGAGCAGCCGATAGAGGCGGACAACCGTCTCATTGTGAAGCTGGGCGACACATACTCCGAGGACGATGATACTGTGACTATTGATGAGACCGAAGGAATCATTGATGTGTCGTGGTTCATCTATGAGTTTATTATGCTGGCCATACCCATCAAGCACGTTCATGCACCTGGAAAATGCAATAGTGCGATGACGCAGAAGCTGGAAGAGCTGAGCGGCGCTGCCCGAAGCGGCGAAGAGGAGACAAGCGCAATAGACCCACGCTGGGAGGCACTCTTGAAATTAAAGAAGTAAAAGGTAAAACATTAATTAATAAGAATTATGGCACATCCTAAAAGAAGACAATCGAACACTCGTACCGCTAAGCGTCGTACTCATGACAAGGCAGTAGCTCCCACATTGGCAGTATGCCCTAACTGTGGTGCTTATCACATCTACCACACCGTATGCCCCACATGCGGCTACTATCGTGGCAAGATAGCCATTGTTATGGACGAAGCAGCTGAATAATGAGTAAAATCAATGCGATAATCACCGGCATTGGTGGCTACGTGCCTGACTATGTTCTGAACAATGCAGAACTGTCACGCATGGTAGACACCAATGACGAGTGGATTTTGACTCGTGTCGGCATTAAGGAGCGCCGTATCCTTACCGAGGAAGGTCTTGGCACCAGCTACATGGCCCGCAAGGCTGCTAAGCAGTTGATGCAGAAGACAGGTGTAGATCCTGATACTATCGATGCGTTGATTGTCACCACTTCGACGGCTGATTATAAATTCCCGTCTACAGCCAGCGTAGTGCTGGGCAAGCTCGGATTGAAGAATGCCTTTGCATTCGATTTTTGGGCTGCATGCTGTGGATTCATCTATACACTTGATGTGGCGGCCTCGATGATTCAGAGTGGACGCTACAAAAAGATTATTGTGATTGGCGCTGACAAGATGTCATCGGTGACTGACTACAAAGACCGTGCAACCTGTCCGCTGTTTGGCGATGGTGCAGGTGCTGTGCTTTTGGAGGCTACTAATGAGCAGAACATCGGTGTGATGGATTCCTACTTCCGTGCTGACGGCAAGGGTCTCCCTTTCCTCCATGTGAAGGCAGGCGGTTCGGTATGTCCCCCGAGTCATTTTACGGTAGATCATCGTTTGCACTTCCTCTATCAGGAAGGCCGTACGGTGTTCCGCTATGCAGTGACCAATATGAGTGATGACTGTGCCCTGATTGCCGAGCGAAATGGCTTGAACAAGGACAATATCCAATGGGTTGTACCCCATCAGGCTAACATGCGCATCATCGAGGCTGTGGCTAAGCGCTTGGAACTCCCCATGGAGCAGGTGATGGTAAACATCGAGCATTTCGGCAATACGTCAGCAGCCACCATTCCTCTCGCACTTTGGGAGTATGAGCACCAGTTGAAGAAAGGCGATAATATGCTGTTTACGGCTTTTGGTGCAGGATTCGTTCATGGTGCTAGTTATTACAAATGGGCGTACGACGGAAATAAAGATGCATAAAGCAGGATTCGTAAACATTGTTGGAAATCCCAACGTAGGTAAAAGTACGCTCATGAACCAGTTGGTTGGTGAGCGTATTTCGATTGCGACGTTTAAGGCGCAGACAACGCGTCATCGCATTATGGGTATTGTCAATACCGATGATATGCAGATTGTGTTCTCTGACACCCCAGGTGTGCTGAAGCCCAACTACAAGTTGCAGGAGTCAATGCTGGCCTTCTCGGAGTCAGCCTTGCAGGATGCCGATGTGTTGCTCTATGTCACAGATGTGGTAGAGAATCCAGAGAAAAACATGGATTTCTTGGAGAAGGTGCAGAAGATGACCATCCCTGTGCTACTTCTCATCAACAAGATTGACGAGAGCGACCAGAAGACGTTGGGCGATATTGTGGAGAAGTGGCATGAGCTCTTGCCTAATGCTGAGATATTGCCCATCTCTGCAAAGAATAAGTTTGGCGTGGACATGCTGTTGAAGCGCATTCAGGAACTGTTGCCTGAGAGTCCAGCCTTCTTCGATAAGGACCAGCTGACTGATAAGCCTGCCCGTTTCTTTGTGTCGGAGATTATCCGCGAGAAGATTCTGCTCTACTATGACAAGGAGATACCCTATTCCGTCGAGGTGCGTGTCGAGCGCTTCAAGGAGACGGAAAAGAACATTCAGATCAATGCCATCATCTATGTTGAGCGCGACTCGCAAAAGGGTATCATCATCGGTCGTCAGGGCATTGCGCTGAAGAAGGTCAGTACGGAGGCTCGTAAGGCCTTGGAGAAGTTTTTTGTCAAGCCCATCTATCTCGAGACCTTTGTCAAGGTCGACAAGGACTGGCGCAACAGCCAGCGTGAATTAGACAATTTTGGATATAACCCTGAATAAAGAATAATATGGGAAATCTGGTAGCCATTGTTGGAAGACCTAATGTCGGTAAGTCCACCTTATTTAATAGACTGACCAATAGTCGTCGTGCTATTGTCAGCGACGAGGCGGGTACGACCCGTGACCGTCAGTATGGCAAGTGCGAGTGGTGTGGTCGCGAGTTCTCAGTTGTCGATACGGGCGGCTGGGTGGTTAACTCAGACGATATCTTCGAGGAAGAGATTCGTAAGCAGGTCATTGTGGCCACAGAGGAGGCAGACCTCGTGCTGTTTCTCGTCGATATCAAGAACGGTTTGACCGACCTTGACCAGGATGTGGCACAGATATTGCGCACCTCTAAGTTACCTGTGGTGCTGGTGGCCAATAAGGCTGACGACGGCAAGGATCTCTATGGGCAGTATGAGTTCTATAAGCTTGGTCTGGGCGATCCCTTCTGCGTCAGTGCTGCGACAGGCTCCGGCACGGGCGACCTGCTGGACTTTGTGTTGACGAAGCTGAAGGCTGACGAGGCCGATGACCTGGAGGATGGTACCCCACGCTTTGCTGTTGTAGGTCGTCCTAATGCCGGTAAGTCGAGCATTATCAACGCCTTTATCGGTGAAGACCGCAATATTGTTACCGAGATAGCAGGCACTACACGTGACTCCATCTATACCAAGTACGACAAGTTTGGCTTTGACTTCTATCTGGTCGATACGGCTGGCATCCGTCGTAAGAACAAAGTCACCGAGGACCTTGAGTTCTATAGCGTCATGCGCTCCATCCGAGCCATCGAGAATAGCGATGTCTGCATCCTCATGATTGATGCCACCAGAGGCATTGAGTCTCAGGACATGAACATCTTCCAGCTCATTCAGAAGAACAACAAGTCGCTGGTGGTTGTCGTCAATAAGTGGGACCTGGTAGAGGATAAGTCGCAGATAGCCATCAAGACCTTCGAGACCGCCATCCGCGAACGTATGGCTCCGTTTGTCGATTTCCCCATCATCTTTGCTTCTGCTGTTACCAAACAGCGTATCTTCAAGGTGCTGGAGACTGCGAAGCAGGTATACCTGAACCGTACCATCAAGATTGGTACCTCGAAGCTCAACGAGGTAATGCTGCCTCTCATCGAGGCGACACCACCACCCTCTGTCAAGGGTAAGTACATCAAGATCAAGTATGTCTCGCAGGTGCCAGACACGCAGATTCCAACCTTCGTGTTCTATGCCAACCTGCCCCAGTATATCAAGGAGTCATATCGCCGTTTCCTGGAGAACAAGCTGCGCGAGAACTGGACGCTGACAGGCACCCCCATCAATGTGTTTATCCGTCAGAAGTGAAGCACCTTTTATTTATATTAGCCATCTTTGCCGTATGCTGTGCCTGCTCTGGTGACTCACGAGAGCGGCAGGCAGCTATTGCAGCTCAGCAGTATTTCAACCACTTGACTGAGGGCGATGCTGTACGTTTCTTGGAAGGGAAGATTGGTATAGACAGTCTGCCTGCTGACTATTGCGAGCAGCTGCTGAAAGCCATCGAGCAGTATCGTGACGACATGCAGCAGAAGCATGGTGGGCTGGTCAACGTGCTCATTTCCGATAATACCGACCAGAAAAGTGATACGGCGAAGGCCAATCCTGAGGTCTTGGCTTACCTTATATTATGTTTTGGTGACTCTACCCAGGAGGAAATAGTCGTTCCCATGGTAGAGGCTGACGGCCAGTGGCTAATGAAATAGCCAAAGTAGTTTATTGCTGGTTGTGGGTGATGGCCTCGCGCATCTCTTTCAGCAGGTCGGAGGCAAAGATGAAGTCCGTCAGACGTTTGTTCGTGGAGTTCATGATTTCACTGCTGACACCTTGCCATTCCTTGCGTCCTTCGTAGATGAAGATGATATTCTCGCCAATACCCATTACAGAGTTCATGTCGTGGGTATTGATAATGGTTGTCATGTTGAATTCTTGGGTGATGCTGTGCAGCAGGTCGTCAATGACCAGCGATGTCTTGGGGTCCAGACCAGAGTTAGGCTCGTCGCAGAACAGGTATTTAGGGTTCAGCGAAATGGCACGTGCTATGGCCACACGCTTTTGCATACCACCTGAAATCTCGCCAGGGAACTTCTCCTCTGCACCTACCAGGTTGACGCGGTCCAGACAGTCCATGGCTCGTTTCTGACGTTCACGCAGGTTCATCGACGAAAACATATCCAGCGGGAACATGACGTTCTCCAGTACCGTCAGCGAGTCAAAGAGTGCTGCCGACTGAAATATCATGCCCATCTCACGACGCATGTGTACCATCTCCTGCTTCGACATGCCGACGAAGTCGCGCCCGTCGTAGAGTATCTGTCCGCTGGTAGGCTCGAAGAGTCCCACCAGATTCTTCATCAGCACCGTCTTTCCCGATCCGCTTTGTCCAATGATGAGGTTGGTCTTGCCGTCCTCGAACACCGTCGAAATGTCTTTCAGCACCTCGATGCTGTCAAAGCTCTTATATAGGTTCTTTACTTCTATCATGACAGTAGCTGGGTTAGGAATACGTCACTACAGAGGATGAGCACGCTCGACATGACGACAGCGTCAGTCGAAGCCTTGCCTACGTTGACAGAGCCTCCTTCTACGGTATAACCGTAATAGGAAGGTACGGCTGATATGATGAAGGCAAAGAAAAGACTCTTGATGATGGACATCCATACGAACCACGACTTGAACGAGTGTTGCAAACCCAGCGTCAGATCGTCAGGGACAATGATGTGGGCGATGTAGGCTGTACCATAGGCTCCCATGATACCCATGGCGCTGGAGAAGATGACCAGCAGGGGCATGATGGTAAGCATACCTAGTATCTTGGGCAGGATGAGGTAGCAGGCTGAGTTGACACCCATGATGTCTAAGGCGTCAATCTGTTGGGTGACTCGCATGGTGCCAATTTCTGAGGCTATGTTCGAACCCACCTTGCCAGCCAGTATCAGACACATGATGGAGCTGGAGAATTCGAGCAGCATAATCTCTCGTGTGGTATAGCCAGACACCCAACGGGGCATCCATGGCGACTGGATGTTCAGCTTCATCTGGATGCAGATGACGGCTCCGATGAAGAACGAGATAAGGAGTACGATGCCAATGGAGTTGACACCAAGCTGAGCCATCTCCTTGACATACTGCTTCCAGAACATGCGGAAACGCTCGGGTACTGAGAAGGTGCGACCCATCAGTATCACGAATTTGCCGATTGTCGTCAGCCAATTATGCAGCATTTTTATCATATCGGCTGCAAAGGTAGTGCAAATCGAATGAAAAACCAAATTTATTTGGATTTTTCTGAGATGCCGCCTACCTTGACCAAAGGTCAATGTAACGAATTAGCGAAGAGAAAACCAAATTTATTTTCATTTTTCGATTTTACTTTTTCCCTTTTCGTGCATCAAAGGAGTGTATGGGACATGAAACAGACCAAGACGAACTGCTACATATGCTGAGCAACCCCCAACAGCGCGAAGAAGGGTTCCGCCTGCTGACCAGACAATACGGTGACATGCTGTACTGGCACATCCGTCGTATCGTGGTAGGTCACGACGACGCCGAGGATGCCCTGCAGGAGACGTTCATCAAGATATTCAGCAGCATCGGCTCATTCCGTGGTGACGGAAAACTGAGCACTTGGCTCTACAGTATAGCCACCCGTGAGGCTCTGACCCTGCTCAGGCGGCAGACGCACCTTTTCCAAAGCATCGACGCGCTGGCCCCTACGCTGACCAGTAAGATGCAGGCAGAAACCCCTCTCGACAGCGACGCTGCTGAGGTCACGTTCCAAGAGGCTCTGCTGACGTTGCCCACCCAACAGCGCATCGCCTTCAACCTGCGCTACTACGACGAGCTGAGTTACGACGAGATAGCCCACATCACAGGCAAGAACGTCGGTACCCTGAAAGCCAACTACCACTTGGCGACGGAGAAAATAAAGACATATATCAAACAGCATACAAGATGAAAGACTTTGAAAACATTGGCAAGCGGATGCCCTACGCAGAGAGCGACGATTACGTCAGCCTGTTGGTAGAGCGCACCACGGAGAAGGCTCTCCACCAGCAGGGTAGGGCCAAGACGATTAGTCTGAGAGTCAGGCTGGTAGCTGCTGCAGCTGTCATACTCCTGCTGGCAGGCATAGGCATCACTTATTATAATAAGGTGACCACTCCCTTGTCCCCACAGACACAGGTGGCCGAGAACACTACAGGACCCATCGACGACTTCCTGAACAGTCTGTCTGACGAGGACGCTCAGCTGCTGGCCTACTACGACATTGAGGAAATTCCGGAATACGAAGATAATTGAGAACAGACAACAGTTTAAAGTAACACTAAAAAATTAAGCAAGATGAAACAATTGGTATTATCCATGATGCTGATGCTCGTCGCCCTGACAGCTGCAGCGCAAGACAAGAAGAGTGAAACCCTGAACGAGAAGTATTTTGACGCTAAGGTCAGCGAGCTGGTCTATCGACTCGATATGACTGACGAGCAGAAGTCCAAGTTCATACCCATCTATCGTCGTTATACCGAGGAGATGCGCTCAGTAGCCATTCCTCGCCACAAGAAGGCCGCAGAGCGTAACAAGCAAGAGGCCAAGGGCGACCAGAAGGCTGGCGAGCACAAGAAGAAGGAGCTGACTGATGAGGAAAAGCTGGAGCGCCAGCGTAAGCATATTGAGAGTCAGATGCAGATTCAGAGCATACGCCTGAAGTATATGGACGAGTTCTCTAAGGTGCTCACTGCCAAGCAGGTAAACAAGCTCTACGAGGTGGAGAACAAGATCCATAAGAAGCTGAAGGAGCGTCGTCAGCACCCCCAAGGCGGTAAGGGCTTCAAGGCCAAGCACCGTCACCAGAAGAAAGACTGAAGACAGCGTGAAAGGTAAAAAAGTGCAAAGGCAATCCGAAAAAATGAGCTTACCACTTGGTAGGCTCGTTTTTTATTTGTATTTCTTCGACTTAATAGCCGAAGAGCTACAGTTTTCGCTCGGAAATGAAAATAAATACTAATTTGTTTTGCATTTCACTCACTTTTTTGTACCTTCGCACCCAATATGGACGAAACGAACAACATACAGGAAACAGTAGACAACAGTCAGCCTACCGCTGATACTCCTCATGAACCAGAGCGTTTGGTGCTTAGGACTGAAGGGCTGGTCAAGATTTATGGCAAGCGTACCGTGGTGAACGACGTGTCGTTCGATGTGAAGCAGGGCGAGATTGTCGGTCTGCTGGGACCTAACGGAGCAGGTAAGACCACCTCGTTCTACATGACCACAGGACTCATCGTTCCTAACGGTGGTCATATCTACCTAGGCGACGAGGAAGTCACTTCCTATCCAGTCTACAAGCGAGCCCGTGCGGGCATTGGCTACTTGGCACAGGAGGCCTCCGTCTTCCGTAAGATGTCCGTCGAGGATAACATCCTCAGCGTGCTCCAGATGACTGGTAAGCCTCGCGACTACCAGCTGGAGAAGCTCGAGAGCCTCATCAAGGAGTTCCGTCTGCAGAAGGTGCGCAAGAATACGGGTGACCGCCTCTCCGGTGGTGAGCGTCGTCGTACCGAGATTGCCCGCTGTCTGGCTATCGAGCCTAAGTTCATCATGCTCGACGAGCCCTTCGCTGGTGTCGACCCCATCGCTGTGGAGGACATCCAGCAGATCGTCTGGCAGCTGAAATATCGCAACATCGGTATCCTTATTACCGACCATAATGTCCACGAGACGCTGAACATCACCGACCGAGCCTACCTGCTTTTCGAGGGACGCATTCTCTTTAAGGGCTCACCAGAAGAGCTTGCCGTCAACCCCATTGTGAAAGAAAAGTATCTGGGCTCCAACTTCGTACTGCAGAAAAAAGACTTCGCCAAACTCGAAGAACAGCGCCGCAAGAAGTGGCTTCTGGAGGAAGAGGAAAGCAATCGTTAGCTACAGACGAAGGACTATATGCTCATTTAATAACAGTTATGGATAAGACAAAATGCTTAATCATCGGCAGTGGTCCTGCAGGATATACCGCTGCCATCTATGCCAGCCGTGCCAACTTGCAGCCAATAGAATACTGCGGCTTGCAGCCTGGCGGACAGCTGACGCAAACAACAGAGGTAGAGAATTTCCCTGGCTACCCTCAGGGTGTGGACGGCAACCAGATGATGATGGACTTGCGAGAGCAGGCAGAACGTTTCGGTGCAGACATCAGAGACGGCAGCATCGTGAAGGTCGACTTCTCCAAGGCTCCCTATGTCTGCACCGTCGAGGATGGAACTGAGATAGAGGCCGATACAGTCATCATTGCTACAGGTGCCTCTGCCAAATACCTAGGCCTGGATGATGAACGCAAGTACAACGGACAAGGAGTGTCAGCCTGTGCCACTTGCGACGGATTCTTCTATCGCAAGAAGACCGTTGCCGTAGTGGGTGGTGGCGACACAGCCTGCGAGGATGCCCTTTATCTGGCTGGCTTAGCCAAGAAGGTGTACCTCATCGTCCGCAAGCCCTTCCTCCGCGCCTCTCAGGTCATGCAGCAGCGTGTAAAGGAATGCGAGAACATTGAGATTCTGTTTGAGCACAATACCCTTGGACTCTTTGGCGAGAATGGGGTAGAGGGTGCCCACTTGGTGAAGCGTAAGGGCGAGCCCGACGAAGAGTTGGTAGATATTCAGATAGACGGATTCTTCCTGGCTATTGGTCATAAGCCTAACACCGACATCTTCAAGGAATGGTTGGAAACAGACGAGGTGGGCTACCTGAAGAAGATCAATGGCACGCCTGAGACCAAGATTCCTGGTGTGTTTGTTGCTGGTGACTGTGCTGACCCCGTGTTCCGTCAAGCCATCTCTGCGGCAGGAAGTGGTTGCCAGGCAGCCATTCTTGCGGAGCGTTTCCTGCTGAACAGGTAATCATTACAAGAACAGATAAAGAAAGGGTTTCACCAACGCTAGTGAAACCCTTTCTTTGTTTTCTTATTTCTCTGCTTTCGGTGTGTAACGCACGTTGAGCGTTGGCCGGTACGTGTTCTCCAAAGTGACGGAGATGATGCCATTGGAAGCGTCGAAGTTGGCAATCTTATGGTCGTCCTTCAGCATGGGACAGTCGGGCCAGGCATTCAGCTCTTTCTCCAGCCCGTCGCGCAGCTCTTGCCACATGCGGCGCGTGCTGTCGTTGGTAGACATGGAGTAGTTCTCCTGAATGGCCTGCAGCTTGTCACCATTGTAGGCAACGAGTACACGATAGCGCTCGCCAGACTTGGCCAGCACGACAAGACATCCACTGTCGGAGGCTGCCGAGTCGACAGCAAAACCACGAGCCTGCATGGAGTCAACCAATTGACTGGTCGTCAGTTGAAAGGACAGTCCACGGTAGTTAAAGGGCTTCTGCTCATCGGAGCAAGAAGCAATGACCATCATGGTCAATAGCAATAAAACTAGTTTCTTCATAACTTATTTCTTTATCTCTTCATTATCTTCAGATAACATGGTGACTTCTATGCAACGCTTGGCGTCGAGCAGTCGCTGAGCCATCTGCTGCACCTGCTGTGGAGTCATCTGCTCCACCATCTGGCAGTAGTTGAGGTCGAAGTCGGTTTCGTCGTCTATCTCATGCCATATCACATAGTCCCAATAGCCGTCATCGATGGCCAACTGGGCATACTGTTTGGTAAGGTATTGTTTCACCTTATCCATGCTGGTGGCCTCAGGACCATGCACAGCAATGTTCTTCAGCTGCTGATAGATGATGGGGTTGAGTTCCTGATAGCGGTTGGGGTCGGCATTGTAGGAAATCTTCAGCATGGCATTGGGCTTCTCGTCCTTTTCCAGTTCGAAGCTGACGCCGACGCCATAGGTACCGCCTTTTTCCTCGCGAACAGAATCGGTGTAGGCAATAGAAAGACAGCGCTTCAGGAAGTCGAGTTCAAGGTCGCTCTGAGGCGTGAAAGGTACGTCAGCAGTGTAGAAGATGCTGACATTGGCCAGTGGGGTAGCCTGTTGCTTGCGGAAGATGTGGGTAGACTCGCCACCAGTCACACGAGGCACACGGTCCCAATTAGTAGTTTCCTGCTTGTAGGTAGCAGGCAGCGTAGCCAGATACTGGCACAGCAGGGGGCGAAGCTCGTCGAGTGATACGTGGCCAATGATGACGGTCTTGAAGTTGGCGGCATCAGCAAAGCGCTCCTGATAGATTTGGAAGATGCGGTCGTAATTAGCCTTGTCTATCACCTCCTGCGTTACAGGCTTCGTGCGGGGATGGTGTTCATAGAGGATAGCCTTGATAGAGTCGTTATAGTCTACCTTGGGGGAGGCGTTACGATTGCTGAGGAATGAGCGGGTACGGTTCATCAGACTGTTGAATGCCGTGGTGTCGCGTCGTGGCTGGGTAAAGTAGAGGTAGGCTAGCTCGAACATGGTCTTGATGTCCTTCACAGAGCCACTACCGCTGACGCTTTGTCCACGAGAACCTACTGAGGGTGCCACGCGAACAGCCTTGCCTGTCAGCATCTTACGTAATGTAATGGCATCGAAGTCGCCTACACCAGCCTCGGTGATACTGCTGGAGATGATAGAGAAATTAGGGATGTCATCGTCGGGATAAAGCGATGTGCCACCCTCGCCCTTAATGGTCATCTGTACCTGGTCGGCGGTGAAGTCTGTGCTGCGGGCATAGACCTTCATACCGTTCGAAAGCGTCAGCTCAGTGAAGCCATGTTTGTAAGGTTTCTCGCTGACAATCGTTCCTGGCTTGGGCAGCTTGCTGATAAGCTGGTCAGCCAGCTTTTGCTCTTTGTAGGCTTCATAGGTCTGCTGCTGAGCCTTAAGGATGGTCTCCTCCAGCTGAGCCTCTGTAGGCAACACGATTCCCTCCTTGTCAGGACCATAGAGCACACAAACCTGATTCTTATCAGTGATGAGTTCACGGGCTATACGGTTCACCTCGTCGAGGGTAACCTCACAATCCAGCTTCTGGGCCATCTGAAGGTCGAACTCCTCCGATGTCAGAGGCCCGGCAGTCAGGAAGTGATGCACACACTGGTTGACGAAATAAGTGTTGCGGCGTTCGTTGCGCTCCTTGAAACGACGCTCAGCAGCTGTGAGGTTGACTTTCTTGGCACGGTCGAGCTCTGCCTGTGTGAAGCCATGCTGGCGTACACGCTCACTCTCAGCCACAGCGGCGGAGAGCCCACCAAGGATATTATCCAGCTTACAGCTGACAGACAAGGAGAAAGCCTCCTTGGTACGACTGACGAAGAAGGTGCCGGCACGACCTGTAGCACTCATAAATGGCGGGTTGGGCAACTGGCGCAACTCGCTGAGACGGGTATTCAGCATATAGCCGATGAGGCCGTCGACATAGTCCTCTCGAACATACTTCTCGCTGTTCTTCTCGTTGTCTGGCGTGGCATCATGCTTCATATAGAGGTTGACCATGACGATGGGTTGCTCCTTGTCTTTCTGTATGTTGACAATCATCTTGTCATTGTCGGGTACTGGATAATAGATGCGCTCGGCAGCGTTCTCAGGCATGGGAATCTGCGAGAAGAGTGCCTTCACTTTCTGCTCTACCTGGTCAACGTTGATGTCGCCAACCACAATGATGGCCTGCAGGTCAGGACGATACCACTTCTGATAGTAGTCGCGCAAGTCCTGGTAGGGGAAGTTGTCTACAATGTCCATCGAACCGATAGGCAGACAGTCCTCGTACTTCGAACCCTTATAGATGACGGGCAAGGCATCTTCCATCAGTCGTTGCATGGCCATGCCGGCTCGGCGGGTACGCCACTCCTCGTGGATGACACCACGCTCCTTGTCAATCTCCTTGTCTTCGAGCAGGATGTAATGACTCCAGTCGTTCAACACCAGCAGGCAGGAGTCTAGAATGCCCTCACGCTTCAGAGGGGCAGAGCCAATGTGATAGACCGTCTGGTCTACAGAGGTGTAGGCATTGAGATTCGCTCCGAACTTGACACCGATGGTCTCACACCAGGGTACGATACCCAGTTGACCATCCTTGCCGGGGAAATGCTTTGTGCCATTGAATGCCATGTGCTCCAGGAAGTGAGCCAGACCACGCTGACGAGGTTCCTCCAGGATGGAGCCCACTCGCTGAGCAATGTAGAAATCAGCCAGTCCAGCCTCCTTGGCATTATGGCGCAAATAGTAAGTCATGCCGTTCTGCAGCTTCCCCATGCGGACGGCAGGATCCTGCGGCAACTCCTGGGCATAGCCGCCTGTTAAGGTCGCTACGGCTAATAAGACGGTGGTAAATAGTTTCTTCATATCTTTATGATTGTTGTAATTTCGGACAAAGGTACGAAATAAATCACAATTTAAGGTCTGTTATTCACAATTATTTCGCATAATCATCATTAATAGGTATTCATCCGCCTTGCATAACTCGTACTTTTTTAGTATCTTTGCAGCCGTTTAACGTATGATTGCTCATGAGCAAAAGAATTGTCGCAATACTCCTTTTAATATATAGCTTTACCGTCATGTCTGTGGCACAGAATATGACGGTGGCTGGTCGTGTCACTGACGAGGGCAGCAAGCAACCCATAGAGTTTGCATCTGTCCTGATGAAGGATAATGGACGCTGGGCTGTTACTGATGCAGACGGGCGCTTTATCATGAAGAATGTACCAGAGGGTAAGGCTATGCTTGTCGTCCAGTGTCTGGGTTACGCCACCCGTTCCCTCGTACTCGACATCAAACGCGACATGAAGAGCCTTAACATCCGTCTGAAGCAGGAAGACCTGCGTTTGGAGGAAGTAACCATTACTGCACGGAGGAAACATGATGAGGCTACCACGTCGTATACCATAGATCGCGCTGCCCTTGACCAGCAGCAACTGCTTAATTTAGGTGATATAGAGACCTTGCTTCCTGGTGGCAAGACTGTCAATCCCACTCTGATGAACGATGACCGTCTGGCTTTACGTAGCGGAAGCTTGGAGAAAGGTAATGCGTCGTTTGGTACAGCCATTGAGATAGATGGAGCCCGTCTTGACAACAATGCTGCTGCAGGGGAAACCATGTCGGCTTCAACGCGTAGCCTGGGTACATCGAATATTGAGAGCGTGGAGATAGTGACAGGTATCCCTTCGGTAGAGTATGGCGACCTGTCGAATGGTGTGGTAAAGGTGAATACCCGAAAGGGAAAGTCACCCTTTATCATTGAAGGTAAGCTCAACCAGCATACACGGCAGATAGCTGTCAATAAGGGTTTCGACCTTGGGGCCAGTAAAGGTGTGCTTAATGCCTCTTTCGAACATGCACGTTCGTTTAGCGATGCTGCCTCACCACATACAGCCTACCAGCGTAACATCCTGTCACTAAACTATAGAAATACGTTCTGGCGGCAGTGGGCGCCCCTTACTTTGAATATAGGCATCTCAGGCAATATTGGCGGGTATAACTCAGAAAGTGACCCTGACAACGATTTGGAAGACTACGCCAAGGTGCGCGACAATGCTTTGCGTACCCATGTGCAGCTGGACTGGTTGTTGAACAAACCATGGATTACGAATCTTCAGTTGCATGGCTCTCTGTCCATGTCAGACCGAAAGTCCGAGAACTACAGCCATGCCAGCAGTGCCTCCACACAGCCTTATATCCACACCATGACCGAAGGCTATGCCATGGCGCAAGAGTATGACGTGAATCCAAATGCGGATATCGTGCTTGGTCCCACAGGCTATTGGTATGTACGGAGCTACCACGACTCCAAGCCACTTAACTGGTCGTTAAAGCTCAAAGGTGACTGGACACGTCGTTTCGGTCCGGTACTGAACAAACTGCTGGCAGGTGTTGAATATACAGGCTCCAAGAATAATGGTCGTGGAAATTATTTTGAAGACATGCGCTATGCCACGACATGGCGTGAGTACCGCTATGACGCGTTGCCTGCCATGAACAACGTAGCCATCTATGCAGAAGAGAAAGTGACTATTCCCACCTCAAGACTAGCTCAGCTCGAGATCACAGCAGGTCTACGTGATGATATTACGCTCATCAGTGGTTCGGACTATGGGACAGTCAGCAGTCTCTCTCCACGCTTTAACAGTCGTTATCTGTTTTGGCGTAACCAACGCAAGCAATGGGTAAGCGACTTGAGCATACATGCTGGTTGGGGCAAGAGTGTGAAACTGCCCTCATTCCAGGTGCTATATCCTGCACCCTCGTATGCTGACAGGCTGGCCTTCGCATCGACCTCGACAAGTGACAATAAGTCTTTTTATGCATACCACACCTATCCGTCCAAGTCCCTTTATAACGCAGACCTGCGCTGGCAATATACCAATCAGGCAGACCTCGGACTGGAGATGACGGTCAAGGGAACACGCATCAATGTGTCGGCATACTATCATCGCACCTGTCGTTCCTACATGTCAACAGACATCTATACTCCCATGACCTATCTCTATACGCCTCCTTCATCTTTGGATGGCATAGGAATTGCCGTTGCTAATCGACAATTTGACATCAACCGCCAGACGGGTGTTGTGACGGTAAGTGATGCCACTGGAGTATTACCCGGTCAGGCATTAGCTTACAACCAACGTAATACGTATGCAGTTAATAGCCGTTATGTGAATGCAAGTCCTGTGAGTCGCTACGGTCTGGAATGGATGGTTGACTTCGTACAGATACGGGCTCTGCGTACCTCGCTGCGCCTGGATGGTAACTACTATTATTATAAAGGTTTGGACGATGTATTGTTTGCAGACGTTCCCTTAGGTGTCAACACGACGCAGGCATCAGGCCAGCCCTATAGCTATGTGGGTTACTATCGTGGATCGAACGTGACCAGCGCTGGCAGCGTGGCCAATGCCTCCATTAGCAATGGTGGCTTGTCAAAACAGGTTAACCTGAATGCTACGGTGACCACCCACATACCAAGTCTGCGACTGATTGTCTCGCTGCGTGTCGAGACATCACTCTATAACTACCGTCGGCAGCTGAGCGAGTATGAGGACGGTACCAGAGGCTATGCCCTGGCCAGCAATGCCGACTACTTTGGTACTCCCTATGACGGTAGCAGCGAGAACAAGTTCTTGGCTGTCTATCCTGAATACTATTCCACGTGGGACAATCCTACTGAGCTGATACCTTTTGCAGAGCGCTTTGCCTGGGCCAGGGATAACGACCCTGCACTATATAGTGATTTGTCGAAGTTGGTGGTACGTTCCAACTATGCCTACTCCATGAATCCGAATCGTATCAGCAGCTACTACTCAGCCAACCTCAGCGTGACGAAGGAAATCGGTAACCATGTGTCGTTGTCGTTCTATGCCAACAATTTCCTGAACAATATGAGGACGGTACACTCGTCGCAGACTGATTTAGAGACTTCGCTCTTTGGAAGCAGTTATATACCCAGTTACTACTATGGTTTGTCACTCAGGCTAAAATTCTAAAATTCAGATGTTTTCAGACATGAAAAAACTCTTTTACATATGGACCTTCCTGATGCTTGCCGTCTCTTGCTCCGACAATGACGGAATACCCTCAGAGGCTTTGTCTATGGGGCAGGTCAGTGTGGTTTTGACGGGCGATGGAGACCTGTCGGGTTTCGAGACCCAGTTGCGCAACATCGCAACGAACAGTATCTTTACTGAAACCAGCGATGCTGATGGCAAGGTTCTGTTCCATGTAACCCCAGGCATCTACGAGGCCAGTGCCACAGGGGCCCACAGTGCCGAGGGTTATGCGTATACTTACAACGGTACTTCGGGACAGCTGATCGTCAAGAAAGGTGAGACGACCAACGTTACTATTGGGATAAAGAGTGCACGCGTCAGTCAGATTGTCATCAAGGAGCTCTACAATGGAGGTTGCATGCGAAACAATGGAGTCGACACCTATCAGTACGACAAGTGCGTCATCCTGTATAATAACAGCAGTCAGCCTGCCAGCCTTAGCAATCTCTGCTTTGGCGCAGCTTCACCGTCGAATGCTCATTCTAATAACAAGAACTACAATGCTGATGGAAAGCTGACGTATGAGTCGGAAGGCTTTATCCCTGTATGGAACGGTATCTGGTACTTTCCGTCGACCATGAAGCTGGAGCCCTATCAGCAATTGGTGGTCAATATCCATGGAGCCATCGACAACACGCAGACGGTAAGCCAGTCGGTCAACTATGCCAATAGCGACTACTACTGCATGTACGACCCGGAGAGTGGCTATACTCACACCAGCTATTATCCTACACCAGCGGATGTGATTCCTACGAGCCACTATCTGAAGGCAGTAAGGTACGGTTTAGGCACGGGTTGGGCGCTGAGTGTCAGCGCACCGGCATTGGTGATGTTCCAGACACATGGTGTGTCACCTGCCGACTATGCGGGCAACACCGGTAATATGTGGTATGACGGTGGTCAGGTCGGAAGTCAGGTGTGGGCCTATGTCAAGGTTCCTAATGAGTGGATTGTTGATGCCATAGAGGTTTTCTCATCCGGTTATAAGGACAGCAGCATGAAACGACTCACCTCCGATGTTGATGCAGGCTATGTTTGGTTGACCAACTACAAGGGCCATTCACTTTATCGTAATGTGAACCAGACAGCTACCGAAGCCCTGCCGGAGAACGAGGGCAAGCTGGTCTACCATTATGCGTTGGGCGTAAACGGGACTACTGACCCCAGCGGTATTGATGCTGAGGCGTCAATGCGACAGGGTGCCCATATCATTTATCAAGATACCAATCATTCAACAAACGACTTCCACGAGCGAGAAAAATGTTCATTAAGAGACTGATAACAACGATATTATGTGCTACCGCCTTGTGTGTTTATGCTCAAGACAGCCTGCTGCTTCGCGATATGGAAGTCGTGAAGCAACAAAACGCATGGCTGACGCAAGCGAATGCTGCCGCGCTGACGCAGTTTGCAGCGCCCAATATAGCCAAGGCAGAGGCGGCGCTTACCTACGAACGAGGTGGATTGACTGATTATACAGGAGGTATGAGACAGCTGACAGCCGACGTATGGGCAGAAGCTTTATACCGGCTCAGCCGACGTACAGTGGTCTATGGTGCCGTCAGCTATCAGAACCTGTCAGCTCGTGACGCTACAGGTTCTGCATTCATCAACCCCGGGCGGATGCCCTTCGACTTGGTTGAGGATTCGCTTACCAATGCTGGCGACAAACATTTGGATACCTATCATCTGAGTGGTGGCGTGGGTGTTGACGTATGGAGGGGAATGGCTGTCGGAGCCCGTCTGGATTATACTTCAGCCAACTATGCCAAATATAAGGATTTGCGCCATAAGAACAAGCTGATGGACCTTCGGCTGACAGCTGGCGTGTATGTCCCGCTATGGCCTTGGCTGAGTGTGGGGGCTGACTATCAGTATCATCGCCGGACGGAGAGCGTGTCTTTCAGCACGAATGGAAAAACCGAGAAGGTATATAAGACGCTGATTGACTATGGTGCTTTTATGGGACGTGTCGAACAGTTTGGCAACGAGGGCTTTACCGACAAGAGTCGTGAGATGCCGTTGCTTGAGGAGACGCATGGCGGAGCCTTGCAGCTGGAGGCACGCCCCGTGGAACGTTTCTCTCTGTTGCTGGCTGCCAGGTTTAGTCACGGAACAGGTTATTATGGACGTCGTTCTCCCTATACCATTACCTATACAGGTCATGAGCGAAACACGACGGAGCTGACAGCTGCCATTCGTTATGATGCCACATCAGCACAGCATCATCTCTGTGCCAGTTTCCGTCGTGAAAAGCTGGAGAACCGTGCAGAGACATTCCGCGAGTTGACGAACCAGAACGGAGCTACCTATTATGAATACTACGACCCTGTGGAGACCGGTGACAAATGGTGGCGCGACTTCGGGCTCTCCTGGACCTCGCTACTGGGCATGCAAGGCGAGACACCTACCTGGCGACTGAATGCCACCTACCAATGGGGTAAACGTACAGAACGCGCCTACCTGTATCCTTTCTTCCGCCGCCAGCAGATTCATACCAACGAGGTGGGGTTGAGTGTTACCCATAACCTGATAGGCCGCCAGGGCATTTGGTCGCTGACCGTAGAAGGCAGCTTCCGAAAGGGTAGTGGCTCTCCTTACGACGATGGCGTGTTCACCACTCCCAGCAGCAAGCAAGAACAGCCTGCCGTCATGGAGGCTATGCTGTGGCGTGAGTACCAGTGTCTTTGTGCTGCACAATATCGTATAGGAGCTAGCGTGCAGTATGCCTTTGTCTTCCCTGGCACACGGCTGAAGACCCATACCCGGCTTTCTGCAAGCCATCGTAAGGCCAACGAGACCTTTGACTATAGCCAAGGTTGCAATCGCACACAGCTTTCGCTGGCCATAGGATGTACATTTTGAAACTATATTTATCATTAAAAGAGTAAGATAACAATGAAAACAATTCTCATCTGCGCATTATGCGCTTTGTGTGGCTGGACGCCAGCAGCTGCTAGTGATACACTGACGGTACGTATTGAGGGAATGCATTGTGCCCATTGTGCCCATAAGGTAAGGACACTGCTGAAGAAAGACGCAGGAATCTCTGCCGTCACTGTCAATCACGAGCGTCGTACGGCTACCATCGCCTACAATCCTGCAATGATTAGTACGGACACCATCTATGGCCGTTTAGAGGCTACCAAGCGCTATAAGGCACAGCCCTATTCGAAGAGCGACGTCATCAGTCGTGAACTGAACCTGCGCATCGACGATATGCATTGCAAGAAGTGCTCTGACCGTATCACAGGACGTGTCAGTACGATGGAAGGTGTAGACTCACTCAAGCCCCATTTGGACAAGCACTACATGTCTATCCACTATGATGCTAACAAGAATAGCCGCGACAGTATCCGTACCGTCATCACACGCATGGGCTATACCCCCGTCAGCTATTATGACAGCGAGAAAGTCGGCTATGCCTACTTTGTGATTCCTGCTGAAGTTGCTACTCAGGAAACCATTGACAACATTCAGGCCATGGACGCAGTGAACGATGCCAATGTCAATGCTCGTCGCGGGGCGCTGGCTGTAACCTATCTCTGCGAGAAGACTACGCCGGAGCAGTTGCTGGCTGATATTCAGAAGGCAGGCATCAAGGCAACAGTTCCTGCACCCCACGAGTGCAAGGAAGAGGATAATTAGGGAGTGTCGCCAAATATTAAGAAACTTTATAACTAATTGATTTGTAATTTGATAGAAATTTTGTACCTTTGTAAGGGATAAGAAAAATCCCCCCGACCACCCTAGGAAAGTGCAAATCGGGGGAATTACAAATC
>JAFPEE010000158.1 GCA_017389705.1 Prevotella sp. | reverse complement strand
CTCGGCACGCATCAGCATCACATCGGTATAGCGCAGCACGTAGTCGTTCTGACCAAAGGCCTGCCAGGGGTTGTCATAGTCTTCACCCTTTGAGCGCTGAGGAATCTCCTTCATCGAGCAGTAGTAGCCATAGGTGTTTGGCGTACGGCTGTTGGCCTTGGTCAGCGTGTACTGCTCCTCATACTTATAAGGATAGGTAGGCATACCCACGGTGTGGAACAGACGGGGGTCGTACTTGTACTTTGAGTCAGCACCGTTGACAACGATGGCGTTGTGGTCCTCGTCGAAATTATCCATCGGCAGACCATTCTTGGTCTTGAAGGCATTGACCAGGTTCTGAGAAGGCTTGTGGAAGTCCCAGCCGCATGACCAGATACCCCAGACACCATTCAGCATGTTCGACCAGTTGGCGCGACCATACTGAGTGCCGTCGTCAGCCTTGTTCGAGTGCTGCACGGCGAAGATGCTCTCTACAGAGTTAGCATAGTCCTGCAGGAAGATGTGTCCGTAGGTGTCGAGATAGTCGTAGGGAGAGTTCTTTACCACCAGGGTGTAGTCCAGCACCTTCTGGATCTTAGCCTTGTCAACATGGCTGTAGCCCGTGGTAGCCTCATAGCCGTCGCCATAGGCCCAGTTCAGATAGCACTTGGCCAGGTAGGCAGCAGCAGCTACCTTGTGGGCGCGACCTGTTGTGCCAGGATTAGCTGTTGGCAGGTTCTCGTAGGCATACTGGAAGTCGTCGACAATCAGCTGCATCAGTTCGTCGTGCGAGCTCTGGGGGCAAGCCTCGATAGCTTCGTTGTCCATACCCTCTTTGACGAAAGGCACCTCATACCACATCTGTTGTAGCTTGTAGTAGAAATGGCCACGGAGGAAACGCGTTTCAGCTTTCAGCTGTATGGTAGCAGCGGTCTCTTCCATCTTGTCAAGCGCTTCGATGGCACGATTGACGCGTGAGATGGCACTGTACAGTTGATACCATAGTTCATCAAACTCGCCACGGTCGGGCTGAAGGGTAGAGAAAATCTCCATGGGGTGATAACCTGTGTCATTTTCACCAGAACCACCTTTGAGGCAGTCGTCGGCACTCATGTCACCATATGGCCACAGGTTA
This sequence comes from Prevotella sp., assembly GCA_017389705.1. Lineage (GTDB taxonomy): Bacteria > Bacteroidota > Bacteroidia > Bacteroidales > Bacteroidaceae > Prevotella. The sequence continues at coordinate 42,107 of JAFPEE010000158.1, read as the reverse complement.
AAAGGATAGGAGTACCAGTCGTCACCCAGTTTGGCATAGGCTGCGGTGACCAGTTTGTCAGGGCTTGAGAATGCTGTTTCTTCATCAAGCGTACCCTGCGGTTTCACATCGTCGACACTACATGATACTGCAAAGACAGAAAGCAGTAAGACGGAAATATATAGATTAATCTTTTTCATTGCTTTACTTTTTTAGCTTTATACTTTTTTACCTTTACTTAGAAGCCCAGCTGCACACCAATAGTGAACGAGGCAGTGTGAGGATAGTTCCATGCAGTGTTCTCAGGATCGGAACATGTCAGCGAACTTGACTTGATGGTCAGCAGGTTGTCAGCAGAGATATAGATACGCGACTTCTGCAGCAACAGCTTCTTGACCAGGGATGTTGGCAAGCTGTAACCCAGCTGAAGTGTGCGTAACTTGATGTAAGAACCGTTCTCGACGAAGTAGGACGACATACGACCTTCGTCGGCACCGTTGGAAGTTGTCAGGGCAGGAATGCTTGAACCGCTGTTGGCAGGAGTCCATGCATTCACCAGACGCTCACCCTTGTTAGAACCTGCATCGGTGATGCTCCAGAAGTCGGTTTGGTATTTCTGATTGTTGATGATGTCGACATTGGCAACACCCTGCCAGAACATGGTGAAGTCGAAGTCGCGGTACGACAAGTCGATATTGACGCCGTATGAGAAGTCGGGTACGGGATTGAACACCCAGGTGCGGTCCTTTTCATTGATTTTACCGTCACCATTCAGATCGGCATACTTCAGACCACCCACACGAGCACCTGTCTGTCCGCAGGCCAACACTTCCTCACGCGACTGATACAGACCCTCAACGACATAGCCGATGAGTGAACCATAGGCCTTGGCGTCCTTAGCCAGGTTGTGGAAGTCGTTGTGCTCGTAAGAGTTCTTAGAGTTCTCAGGCAGATAGGTTACCTTTGAACGGTAGAAGTCAATATTACCGGTGATGTTGTACGACAAGCCGTATGCTGTCTGATGGCGGTAGCCCAGCGAGAGCTCCATACCCCAGTTCTTCAGCGTAGGACCATTGATCCAAGTCTGACCACCAAAACCGATGGCTCCGAGGAAGGCAGGCTGAACGAGCATGTCCTTGGTCTCCTTGAAGAACAGATCGTACGATCCGTACAGTTCGCCTCCGAAGAGTGAGAAGTCGGTACCGAAGTTCCACTGTGAAGAAGACTCCCACTTCAGGTCTTCGTTGGCTGACTGCGATTTGTAGTAACCAGAAGGCAGTGTGCCTGAGCCCTGCAGGTTAAGGTCGTAAGCTGTTGAGTTCTCGCGGTCAGAACCATAATTGGCCACATAGAGTCCGTAGCGTGCTGTGTTGGAGTTCATGCCCTGGTTACCAGTGACACCAAAGCTGGCACGAATCTTCCAGTCGCGGAGCCAAGGAGCATCGATGTGCTTGGAGAGACGGTAGGCCAATGATACTGATGGGAAAGTACCATACTGGTTGTTCTTACCGAAGCGGCTTGAACCGTCGTAACGCAGTGTGAACGATGCCAGCAGCAGGTCGTTCCAGTTATAGTCAATCTTACCGAAGTAAGACATCAGCTTATAAGAGTCGCCGGCACCTGTAACGGTTTGGATGCCTGTACCGGCATTGGGCCACATGTAGTCAAGCGTCTCCAGAGGATAGCCTGTACGACGTGCAGAGAAGTCGGTACCATTGTCCTGGTGGGTCTCCAGACCGAGCAGAACGTTAAGGTTGTGCCCTTTTGTAATATCGAAGTTATACTGCAGGGTGTTCGACCATGTCCACTTGGTGCTGTGGGTCTGCGACATCGTGCTGGCACTGGTGCTGTTCTTGACAACGTCAGAGTCCCAGGTGTGCTGCAGGCTGCGGATGTTGCTGTTGGTATAGTCGATACCGAAGTTCGAACGGAACAACATACCCTTAATAGGGGTGATGTCAACGTATGTGTTAGCAAAGATGCGCCACTTCTTCAGACGGTTGTCCTTGTTGTGGTACAGTTCGCGCAAGGGGTTCTGACGGTCGCTCATACCACCTACAGGACCAGAGAAGGTCTCGCCGTCAATCTCGTAGACAGGAAGTGTAGGAGCTATCTTCAGGGCATTCTCCAACGGAGCGCAGTCAACATTAGTAGAATAAGAGAAAGTAGCATTCTCGCCTACGCTGACAATCTTGTTCAGCTTATAGACACTGTTGAAACGAGCCGAGAAGTTCTCGAAGTCAGTATGCTTCAGCACACCGGTAGCCTTCTTGTAACCAACTGAGAAGAGCGATGAACCCTTGTCGGTAGCCTTTGAGAAGGAAAGGTCGTAGTTCTGGGTGATACCAGTACGTCCTATCTCATCTACCCAGTCCGTATCACTGTAAGGCATGGTCTTCTTAGCGTTCATAAAGCCATCGTAGAAACCACCTACGCTGTACGAATCCATCACTCCAGTGGCGGGGTTGTAAACGGTAATAGGAGTGCCACCCTCTACATTCAGGGCCAGACCGTAGTTCTGGGCATAGTCAACGGGGTTCTTGCCGTCATTGAGAGCAGCCTGAACCAGGGCTGTCGCATATTGCTGACTGTTGAGGAGCTTCATCTTCTGAGTCATCCACGACATAGAAACCGATGCATTGAAATCGATGTTCACCTTGTCGCCCTTCTTACCTTTCTTGGTAGTGATGACAACGACACCGTTTGATGCTCGGCTACCATAGATAGAGGCGGAGGCGGCATCCTTCAGTACCTGCATAGACTCGATGTCTGAGGGGTTCAGGCTATTGAGCGAGCCGCTGTAGGGCATACCGTCCACAATGTAGAGAGGAGCGGTGCTTGATCCGCCCATAGAGCCGATACCACGAATCTGTACATTAGCCTCGCCAGAGGGCGAACCGTTAGAGGTAATCGTCATGCCGGGAACTTTACCCTGCAGTGAAGCCATAGGGTCTGTGTTGCTGGCCTTGAAGTCCTTGGTCTCCACAACGCCTACAGAACCCGTCAGGTCTGCCTTGCGCTGAACCTGGTAACCAGTCACCACCACCTCGTTCAAGGTCTGGGAGTCTTCTTTCAGCGTTACTGTCATCCCGTTCTGGGCTGGCAGCTCCTGCGACTGATAGCCAATGTAGGAGAACACCAGCATCTTGCCAGGTTCCACCTTCAACTTAAAGTTTCCGTCGAAGTCGGTCACGGTACCGTTGGTAGTGCCCTTCTCCATGACAGTCGCACCGATGACAGGCCCCATGGCGTCAGTCACCGTACCAGTGATTTCCTGTTGCGCGTACATTAATGTACATAGCGTCAAAGCCAGGAAACTCAGAATGAATCTTTTCACTTGTTTCATTTGCTTGATAGGTTTTTTGTTAGTACTCTTGTTGCTTAAAATTCTGCAGCAAAAGTACGCTCTTTCGCGTATACAGGATAAAAAAGATGTTTCAAGAGACCAAAAAAATCGTTCAATGCAACAATTTTGATAGACATTGAACGATTTTTCTTAAGCACCGATGCCCTATGACGGGGTTTCCTGTCAGCATTGTCGTACGTCGCCAGGCAACTTTCCGTATTCTTCCTTGAAACATTTGGTGAAGTAGCTGGGAGCAGTGAAGCCTACCAGATAGGCCACCTCGCTGACACTCTTGTCCGTAGTCAGCAACAGCTGATAGCCACGGTTCAGGCGCGCAGTACGCAGAATTTCCACGGGGGTGGCACCTGTGACGGCTTTGACTTTACGATAGAGTTGCACACGACTGAGATTCATGTCGGCAGCCAGGTCCTCCACGCTGAGCTCGCTGTTCTCCAAACGGGCCTCTACCACCTCCTTGAAGCGGGTGATGAAGAGAGATGCTGAGGCTGGTAGTTCCTGAGCACTGTCAGCGTCAGTGTCCTCAGATGCTACTGTCGACTCAGTGTCTTCGGTGGGTTTGTCGTCCTCTGGTGTGTCTTTTGCAGGGGTTATCGATGCCACGTCCTCGGGTTTCAGGTTCCACAGCGTGTTGACTACGCGCTCCCGGCGCAGGGTCATCTTGCCAAGGTGGTAGCGATAGAAAAATACCAGTGTCGTCAGCAACAGGACGATGACGATGCAGGCCAACAGCGTGATGATGCGCTGGTTGTCGAGTTGTTGCAGATAGGTGTCCGCCTTCTGGTGCAGCTGGCCTAACCAGGATGACTGGCGAATAATCTCATCGTTCTGCATCACCAGCAGATGGGCATTGTCGTTGGTAACGAGGGCCGACATGAGAAGCGTCTCCTTCCGGTAGGGCTTGCCTTCCAGGATGTCGATAGCCAGCTGCAATAGCTGGTCACCATGGGTAGGATAGATATAGGTGGCGTCGAGAATGGAGTCGCGTACCAGTTGGACGCCTCCGTCCTTTCCTGGCAGACCATCGATGCCGCAGTACAAGGGCTGATGGCTATTGGCTGTTAGCTGTTGGCTTTCCTGTAGGGCTTTACGGGCTCCGATAGCCATGCGGTCGTTCTGTCCGAAGACGAAGTCTATCTGCTCGTCGGGATGTTTCTGGCGCCATTCCTTCACGGCCTGGTGGGCTGACTCTTCCGTCCAGTCGCCCTGCAGGGTGGCCAGGACATGGATGTTCGGATAGTGACTCAGTGCCTCCATGAAACCCTCATGGCGCTCAATGGCTGGTGAAGAGCCCTTCAGACCCATTACCTCTATCACGTTGCCGTGGTCGTGCAAACGGGTAGCCACATATTCGCCCATCTGACGTCCCATCTCGTAGTTGTCGGCACTCACGAAAGCAGTATACTTCTGCGAGTTGGTCTTACGCTCGAAGACGATGACGGGGATGCCGCTGTCGTAGGCTCTGTCGATGGCAGGCGAGATGGTCTGTATCTGGTTGGGAGCTACAATAAGCAGGTCAATACCCGTTTTCAGCAGACTGTCTATCTGCTGTATTTGTCGCTCGTCGCTGTCGTAGGCTGCAGCAAAGCACAGTTTCACACCGTCCTGAAGATAACATCCCATGCGCATCTCAGCGTTCTGCTTCTCGCGCCAGATGTCTTCAGAACATTGCGATACGCCAATCGCGTAGCGTGGTTGCTGACGGCTACATCCTAAACATATCAAAATCAGTACACTTACTATTGTACTTGTTAGTAGTTTCTGCATGTCCTTGGTTCGAATTTTTATGGTTCTGCCTGCAAAGATAGTGCAAACCGAGTGAAATGCAAAATAAATTAGGATTTATTTTCATTTCCGAGGTGCAGCCTATCTTCTCCAAGGGAGAAAGATAGTGCAAATCGAGCGAAAAACCAAATAAATTTGCAATAAAATGTTCCCTATCCTCACGGACGGGGAACCACAAACAATTCGTTAACCTAAAACAAATCCAACCTATTGTCCGTTGTCGTCCGCTGCTTAAATTTAAGATTTACTTGCTTTTTGTTTCTCGTTGGCCTCACGCTTCTGCCTTTCTCGCATCACGTGCGCCAAGATGCCTGAGGGGTTGTTGGCGATGGCCTCGTCAAGTCCACCAGCCTCTTTCTTCGATCGTTCCGTTTCGGCCTCCCTTTGCAGGTCAGCCTGCTGACGTTCCTGGGCAACAACGGTGGCAGTTTTCTGCTGTTCTTGCTCTGCCTGCTGCAGCTTCTTTACTTTCTTTATTCGTATAGAAGCTGCAGTCGTTGCTGCTGAATACTGATTCGAACCCCAACGCTTTATGCGCATTTTCGTGTTCCACGTCTTTTCGGTTTCCCAGCGCATCTTGCCGCCTTTCGTTGTTTCCTCCGAAGACCAAGCGAGCTTCCCCTCCGCACTCGCCTTGCACCGCAGTTAACATCGTCCAAAGGGACTAGAAGCTGCAGGCCTGTAGTGCACGGCAGGCCATGACCGTCCAGACGTGGGCGGGGCAAAGACTGTCATTGAGCCGGGCAAAGACAGTCATTGAGCCGGGCAAAGTTTGGCAGCGCCCGGCTCAAAACCCCCTTCAGAAAGGCACCCCGTTGCGAACAACGAGGTGCCTTTTTTTTCTTTATCCTACAGTATCAGTTGCTGAAGGCGCTCAGGGGCAAAGATCTGCTGGGCAACGTCCTGTAGCTGAGAGGCTGTGATGGCCTCGATATGCTGCAGCAGATGGGTGATGTCGCGCTCTCGTCCATAGTGCAGGAAATGCTTGGCGAAGTCCAGGGCATACTGTTCACGGTTGTCGCAAGCAATGGCAAGTTGTCCCTTCAGCTGTCGTTTGGCTGCTGTGAGCTGCCGTTCGCTCAAGGGATGTTGCATCATACGGTCTAATTCACGATGCACCAGGTGCAGACATCGTTTTACGTCGTGGTGGTCGCAGCCAAAGTAGACACTCCAGCATCCTGTGTCGCTATAGCTTACCATCGAGCTCTCGACGGTATATACCAGTCCGTTGCGCTCGCGTAGCGAGAGATTCAGCCGGGCATTCATGGCAGGACCACCCAGCATGTTGTTCAGCAGGTAGAGTGGCATGCGTCGCTCGTCATCCCACGCATAAGCCTTGCTACCCAGCATGACGTGAGCCTGATGGTGGCCGTCGGAGGAGGAAGGGGTAGGGGTTGCTGCTGTCGGGAGAGCCTTGTAAGGAGCCTTGTCCTCTGATGCGCTGACAACGTCAGGACGCAGGACCCTTTGCTCCAGGTTCTTCACCAGACGGGGGAAGCTGATGTTTCCATAGACAAAGAAGATGGCATTGTCAGGACGATAGTAGCGACGGGTGAAACGGAGGGCATCGTCGCTGGTAAAGGAGAGTACGCGCTCGCGTGTACCTAAGATATTATGTCCCAGGGGATGCCCTGCGAAGAGCAGGTTCTCGAATTCGTCGTAGATGAGCTCGGCAGGTGAGTCGTTATAGCTCTCTATCTCGTCGCAGATGACGTCCACCTCGTGTTCTATCTCGTGTGGAGGATACTGGCTGTTGAAGACGATATCCGTCAGCAAATCGACAGCGCGCAGGAAATGCTCTTGCTGGATGGCAGCGTAGAAAACGGTATCTTCCTTATTGGTAAAGGCATTGAGGTCGCCACCCACACTCTCCAGACAGTTGAGTATCTGCAGCGATGAACGACGGCGAGTGCCCTTGAAGGTGGTATGTTCGCAAAAGTGGGCCAAGCCCTCCTCGCCAGCGGTTTCCTGACGGGAGCCAGCGTTGATGCCGATGCCGCAATAGACAACGGGCGATGTGCTGGGCAGATGGATGACACGAAGCCCACTGGAGAGGGTAGTAGTATTATATTTCGTCATAATTTTGGTGCAAAGGTAGTGAAAACTCCAAACTTTTTCGTATCTTTGCCACAAAATTTAAAACTATGCGAAAAGTTATAGGAATAGGAGAGACCGTGCTGGACATCATCTTTAAGGACGACCAGCCTATTCAGGCCGTCCCCGGGGGCTCAACGTTTAATGCCATCATCTCGTTAGGACGTTCGGGTGTGAAGACCAGTTTCATCAGTGAGACAGGCAATGACCGCATAGGTCGCCTGATAACGCGTTTTCTGGAGGAGAACGGTTGCGATGCCAGTTGTGTCAACGTGTATCCCGACTCGAAGTCGCCCCTGTCGCTGGCTTTCCTCAACGAGAAGAACGACGCAGAGTACCTCTTCTACAAAGACCATCCTAACGACCGCCTCGACTTCACCTACCCCGAGGTCAATGCCGACGATATCGTACTCTTTGGCTCGTACTATGCGCTCAACCCCGTCATCCGTCCCCAGGTGAAGGGTTTTCTGGACCATGCCCATGAGCGTGGAGCTATCCTCTACTACGATGTGAACTTCCGAAGCTCGCATCAGGATGAGGTCATGCGACTGACGCCTAACCTATTGGAGAACTTTGAGCTGGCAGACATCGTGCGCGGCTCTGCTGAGGATTTCGAGATTCTCTTTAAGAAGAACGACCCCGATGTCGTCTATCGCTCGCAGATCATGTTCTACACCAAGAAGTTCATCTATACGCAGGGTGCTGCCCCCATAGCGTTGCGCGCTGATGGTGGGTTGAAGAAGCAATACCCCATAGCGCCTATCGATACCGTCAGCACCATTGGCGCCGGCGACAACTTCAACGCAGGCTTCCTCTATGGTCTTATCCGTTATGGCATCACCCAGAAGGAGATGGTCGAGGGCATCAGCGAACAGCAGTGGGACCAGCTCATCCAGTGCGGACAACAGTTCTCTGCCGAGGCTTGTCGCAGCCTCTATAACTATGTGTCGCCAGAGTTCGGGGCGAAGATGAAGCTGTAACCAGACATCAAGGATTTACAAACTAAAGATTATAAGACTATGCAAAAGATTACTGAGAACATTTACTACGTTGGCGTGAACGACCGCAACAAGTCACTCTTCGAGGGTCTGTGGCCCTTGCCCAATGGTGTGAGCTACAACTCGTACCTCATCGACGACGAGAAAGTCTGCCTCATCGATACCGTCGAGGTCGATTTCTTCACCCAGTTCCTGGAGCACATCCACGAGGTCATTGGCGACCGCCCCATCGATTACATGGTTATCAACCACATGGAGCCTGACCACAGTGGCTCGATAGCGCTCATCAAGAAGTTCTATCCCGACATCCAGATTGTGGGCAACAAGAAGACGTTCCAGATGATGGAAGGCTTCTATGGCATCAACGAAGGCACCTTAGAGGTGAAGAATGGCGACACGCTGGCCTTGGGCAAGCAGACGCTGACCTTCGTGCTCACCCCCATGGTACACTGGCCCGAGACGATGGTCACCCTGTGTGGCACTACGCTCTTCAGTGGCGACGCCTTTGGCTGCTTCGGAGCCTTGAATGGTGGCGTGATTGACGAGCAGATCAATTGCGACACCTTCTGGCTGGAGATGGTACGCTACTACTCCAACATCGTGGGCAAGTACGGTACCCCTGTGCAGAATGCGTTGAAGAAGCTGGCCGATGTCAAGCTCGACTATATCTGCGCCACCCATGGTCCCGTATGGCACCAGTATATCAGTAAGGTAGTGGCTGAGTACGACCGCATGTCGAAGTACGAGACAGAGCCGGGACTGGTCATCTGCTATGGCACGATGTATGGCAATACGGAGCGTGCAGCAGAGGTCATTGCCCGTGCAGCATCGGAGGCTGGTGTCAAGAACATCGTCATGTACAACGTGTCGAAGACTCATCATTCCTACATCATCCGCGATGTCTTCCGCTACAAGGGACTCATCGTAGGTGCTCCCACCTATAACACGGCCCTCTACCACGAGATGGACGTGTTGCTCTCTGAGCTCTCAGGCAAGGACATCAAGAACCACCTGCTGGGCTGGTTCGGCTCTTACGGCTGGGCTTCGAAGGCTGTCTGCGAGATTCAGCGCTGGAATGACGAGCACCTGCATTTCGAGGAGGTGGGCAACCCCGTAGAAATCAAGCAGAGTCTCAATGCCGAAACCAAGGCACAGTGTGAAGCCCTGGGACGTGCTATGGCTGAATGCCTGAAGAAAGGCTGCTGATGACACCAACGCTACACTTCTATGACCTGGGTCCCTCTGTCGTCGCCTTTAGCTCGACACGACAGGGGGGCTTTAGTGTGGGACCATACGCAGCGTTTAACATCAATCACTATTGTGGCGACGACGAGGAGCACATCGCCTTGAATCGTCATGCCTTGTGCCAGCTGCTGCAGGTCAGCGACGACAGACTCTTGATGCCTCATCAGACGCATGACACCCGCGTGGCAACCATCGACGAGGCTTTTCTGGCACTCTCGCCAGAGTCGCGGCAAGCGGCTTTAGAGGGTGTCGATGCCGTGATGACCTGTCTCGCCGGGGTGTGCATCGGAGTCAGCACAGCCGACTGCATTCCGGTGTTGCTATATGATGAGGAACACCATGCCGTATGTGCTGTTCATGCAGGCTGGAGGGGTACTGTCAAGCGCATCGTCATGAAAGCCGTTGCGGCCATGACCACCCGCTATGGTACGCTTCCTGAGCATTTGGTGGCGCAGATAGGTCCGGGCATCAGCCTCGATAGCTTTGAGGTGGGCGACGAGGTCTATGATGCTTTTCGCACGGAAGGTTTCGAGATGTCGGCCATCAGTCGTCGTTATCGTGCCTCTGATGACGCCACGAAGGAGAAATGGCATATCGACCTGCCCCTGTGCAACCGTCTGCAGCTGTTGGAGGCTGGTCTGCCAGCGCATGCCATCAGCGTCTTACCGGTATGTACCTTCCAACAAAGCGAACGCTTCTTCTCTGCCCGTCGACTGGGCATCAACTCCGGGCGAATCTTTACGGGCATCTGCCTAAGACCTTAGACCATCTCCCCACTTCCCTGCTTTTGCTCTACCTCCATAAAAAGGGCCCATCGCTATTGTGCGACAGGCCCTTTCGTAGCTTATGTTTCAGACTTTCTTAGAAGTCCATCTTGTCCAGTACGTCTGTGAAACCCTTGGGCTCATGGTTCTCGGGGTCATGGTACTCTTCGGTGCGCTCACGACGCTCGCCACGCTCAGGGCGAGGACGACGCTCACCACGATCGCCGCGCTCAGGACGCTGACGACGCTCACCGCGATCGCCACGCTCGGGGCGCTCACGACGCTCACCACGGGCAGGACGCTCCTGGTAGCCCTCGGGCTTCTCGACCAGCACGCGGTGTGAGAGCTTGAACTTACCGGTCTTCGGGTCAATCTCGAGCAGCTTGACGGTAATCTTGTCACCCTCCTTGATACCAGCCTCCTCGACAGTCTCGAGGCGCTTCCAGTCAATCTCAGAGATGTGCAGCAGACCATCCTTGCCAGGCATGAACTCTACGAAGCAGCCGTAAGGCATGATGCTGCGGACGGTACCTTCATAGACCTCACCCACCTCGGGGATAGCCACAATGGCACGAATCTTGGCGATAGCAGCGTCGATGCTTTCCTTGTTAGGACCGCTGACCTGAATCTTGCCGACGCCATCTTCCTCATCGATGGTGATGGTAGCACCGGTATCCTCCTGCATCTGCTGGATGATCTTGCCACCAGGGCCAATGACAGCACCAATGAACTCCTTCGGAATCTCGAAGGCCTCGATGCGGGGAACATGGGGCTTGAGCTCAGGACGAGGCTCGGCGATGGTCGAGGTGATGCAGTTCAGGATGTGCTCACGACCAGCCTTAGCCTGCATCAGCGCCTTCTCCAGAATGTCGAACGACAGACCGTCGCACTTGATATCCATCTGGGTAGCGGTCAGACCATCCTTCGTACCGGTGGTCTTGAAGTCCATATCGCCCAGGTGGTCCTCGTCGCCGAGGATATCGCTCAATACAGCGTACTTATCTTCTCCGGGGTTCTTGATCAGACCCATAGCGATACCGCTGACGGGCTTCTTCATGGGAACACCAGCGTCCATCAGAGCCAGCGTACCAGCGCAGACGGTAGCCATTGACGAAGAACCGTTTGACTCCAGAATCTGGCTTACCACACGAACGGTGTAGGGGAAGTCAGCGGGAATCATGTCCTTCAGACCGCGCCATGCCAGATGTCCGTGACCAATCTCACGACGGCCTACGCCGCGCTGAGCCTTGGCCTCACCTGTGCAGAATGGGGGGAAGTTATAGTGCAGCAGGAAGCGCTGATAGCTCTTGTCGAGCACGTCGTCCACCAGCTTCTCGTCCAGCTTGGTACCCAAGGTGACAGTTGTCAGCGACTGCGTCTCACCACGGGTGAAGATAGAGCTTCCGTGAGGCATGGGCAGCGGAGAAACCTCGCACCAGATGGGGCGGATATCGGTGGTCTTACGACCGTCCAGACGGATACCCTCGTCCAGGATGCAACGGCGCATGGCGTCGCGCTCTACATCGTGGTAGTAGCGGTCCATCATGGCGTACTTCTCTTCCAGCTCGTCCTCGGTAAGGTCGGCATGCTCAGCAGCATACTTCTCCTTGAAGTCGGCCAGAATCTTCTCGAAGGCCTCTGCACGGGCGTGCTTCTCGAGAGCCTGCTTGGTGACGTCGTAGGCGGGCTGATAGAGCTCCTTGTTCATCTGCTCACGCAGGGCCTCGTCGTTCACCTCGTGGTCGTACTCGCGCTTCACGTCCTTGCCCAGCTCCTTAGAGAGCTCGTTCTGCAGTTCACACATGGGCTTGATGGCAGCCATTGCAGCCTTCAGTGCTCCGATCATGTCCTGTTCGGACACTTCCTTCATCTCACCCTCTACCATCATGATGTTCTCGGCAGAAGCACCAACCATGATGTCCATGTCGGCCTCCTTCATCTGCTCGAAGGTGGGGTCAATCACATACTCGCCATTCACACGAGCCACGCGAACCTCTGAGATGGGGCACTCGAAGGGAATATCTGAACATGCCAACGCAGCAGAGGCGGCAAAACCTGCCAAAGCATCGGGCTGGTCAACACCATCGGCACTGAGCAGCATCACGTTGACAAATACTTCTGCGTGATAGTTCGAGGGGAACAGCGGACGGAGCACACGGTCAACCAGACGACTGGTCAGAATCTCATTGTCCGAGGCCTTACCCTCACGTTTTGTGAAACCGCCAGGAAAACGTCCTGCAGCGGCGTACTGCTCTCTGTAGTCTACCTGCAGAGGCATGAAATCGGTTCCGGGAACTGCATCTTTTGCGGCACAAACAGTAGCCAGCAGTACAGTGTTGTTCATCTTCAGCATCACACTGCCGTCGGCCTGCTTTGCCACTTTCCCGGTTTCAATTGTGATGGTTCTTCCATCAGGCAACTGAATACTTTTCGTAATTACGTTCATCTTGTTTAAAACATCTAAAAATAATAATAATTTTCGCTTCTTTGCGCAAATCGGCCGCAAAGGTACACATTATTATATAAAGAAACAAACAAACACCCCATTTATTATTGTTTTTTAGGAAATCAAGGCCACTCACAGGATTCTTAAAAGCTGTGCGTATCATTTGGAAGCTACGGAATAGAGAGCAGAAAAACGCAAATCAGCACCGTGGATTTAACATCCATCGCCGTTCTTAGCAGGAAAATTTGCTGTCAAAGTTTTTGGCGTGTCGATATTATTTTGTACTTTTGCAGTTGAATAGGCTAAATACTTAAAATGATGAGAAGAACCAAATTACTGACCATCCTGTTGTTGGTGGCTTTTAACGTGCAGTTATACGGCAGGATGCACTACAATCCTCAAGGCGAGAAGCAGCAAAAGATGATTCTTGGTGGTGAACTGAGCAACTCGGCAGCAACCAGCGTGGAGGACATTGACGAGGTGATGCCTCGTATGAAGGCCTTAGGGCTGAACACCGTGCTGGTACCAGCCTACTGGGAATTTCTGGAACCTGAGGAGGGGAAGTTCGACTTCACACTCATAGACCGTACCGTTCAGCGGGCCAGAGAAAACCAGTTGCAGGTGGTGTTCCTGTGGTTTGGCGCTTGGAAGAACTCCATGTCGTGCTATGCTCCCTTGTGGTTCAAGCAGAATACCAAGCGGTTCCCACGTGCCAGAACGGCTGAGGGCAAGCCCCTGGAGATAGCCAGCTGTTTCTCTGAGGAGGTTTTTCAGGCAGACAATCGCGCCTTTGGCGCCTTGATGCAGCACATCAGCCAGAAGGCAGACGATGTGGTGTCAATGGTACAGGTGGAGAACGAGATTGGTATGCTGGAGGATGCCCGCGACCACTCCCGTCTGGCTGAGGAGATATATAAGAAAGGTGTCCCCAAGGAGCTCATCGGCTATCTGAAGAAGCAGAGGCTGCACCCTTGGCTGGCAGCACGTTTCAACAGCAAAGGGACCACGTGGAAGGAGGTTTTCGGTGACGATATCTATACGGATGAGATTTTCATGGCCTACTATTATGCCAAGTATGTGGGACGCCTGTGCGAGACGGCTCGCCAATATACACCCATGCCCCTCTACGTCAATGCGGCTATGAACAGTCGCGGACGCCTGCCAGGACAATATCCCTCGGCTGGTCCGTTGGCCCATCTCATCGACCTCTGGCATGCAGGCGCTCCGCAACTGTTCTGCCTAGCACCAGACATCTACGACACAGGGTTTAAGTCGTGGGCTGACCAGTATGCGCTTTGGAACAACAGGCTGTTCATTCCCGAGAGCCGTTGCTGTGAGAACAGCGGCGTCCGGGCCATGTATGCCTTTGGTGAGCACCAGGCCCTGGGTTTCTCGCCTTTTGCCATCGACCAGGCCTCGGCCCATGAGACAGCATCTGTCACTAAAGCCTACACCCTGCTGCGGCAAATCGAAGCTCTCACCTCTCGTCGCACCCCTCTCATGTCCAAGGGAATGCTCTTCGACCAGCAAGACAAGGAGCGCATCGTCAACGACGCTGCGTTGGCTATCACCTGTCGTCATTACTTTACCCTGCCTTGGGATCCACGTGCCACCAATGGCTCTACATGGACTGAGGGAGGTGCCATGCTTCTCAAGCTGGCCAGGAACGAGTATCTGCTGGCAGGCTCAGGAGTGGTGGTGGCTTTTGCCTCGGAGTACGAGAAGGCCCGCGAGGAACAAAAAGTGCTGGGCGAGGATGGCTTCTTAGAGGCAGGCAATGGTCAGGCGTCCAACATCGCATCCCCACCTTCCCATCCCTTCAAAGGTCCCCGTATCGGCATCGGATCGGTTGACGAGGTCAGTATCGATGAGACAGGCGAGATGCATTTCCTGAGGCGTCACAATGGCGATCAGGACCATCAGGGTCGACACGTCAGGATAGCCTGTGGCGACTGGAAAATCCTGCATATCAGGCTATACGAATACGAATGAAACAAACAGAAACGACCATGAAACATCTGAAAACAGGCGTTTGAGCGCAATTGCCTACCTTTGCACACGAAAGAGCTAGCGAGCTGCATTGTAAAGTCTAAAAATTACATACCATTATATTACTAACAAAAATTAAAAAGTATGAATCGCACAAGTAAAGTTCTAAGAAGAACCCTTGGGTTAGTGCTTCTGCTTTGTATGCTTCCATTGGGAGCGTATGCGCAGAAGATTACCGTGAAGGGTACTGTAAGTGCAGCTGACGGGCCCGTCATCGGAGCTACCGTCAAAGTAAAAGGAGCACAGGGTGGAACAATTACCGACTATGACGGTAACTACACCATTGAGGCTCAGTCTAACTCTACGCTTGTCATAAGCTACGTAGGTTACCAGACACAGGAAATCAAGGTGGCAGGCAAGCGTACTATCAACATTACTCTCCAAGAGGACGCGGCCCTTCTGAACGAAGTGGTCGTCGTGGGTTACGGCACTATGCGAAAGTCAGACTTGACAGGTGCTGTGACACAAGTGGACAACAAGGCCTTCGAGAAGTCAGTCTCCACCAGTATCGACCAGGTGCTGCAGGGTCGTGCTGCTGGTGTCCAGATCCAGGCTAACACCGGTACCCCTGGTGGTTCGAGCACCATTCGTATTCGTGGTACCAACTCGCTGAACGCTTCCTCACAGCCTATCTTCGTCATCGACGGAGTCATCATCGACTCTGACGGTAGCGACAATGGTAACAGTAACCCGCTGGCAGGCATCAACCCCAGCGACATCCTGACCATGGATATCCTGAAGGATGCCTCAGCAACTGCTATTTACGGTTCGCGCGCAAGTAATGGTGTCATCATGATTACCACCAAGCGTGGTAAGGCCGGTGAGGCTACAGTCACCTACGACGGTTATGTAGGTTGGCAGAGCATGCCTAAGAAGCTCGACGTGATGAACCTGCAGCAGTATGCCCAGCATAACAACGACATTGCCGATGCCAAGATAAAGACAGCCTCAGGCACCTTCCTGCGCCCAGAGCTGTTAGGTTCAGGTACTGACTGGCAGGACGAGCTGTTCCACACAGCCTTCATGACCAACCACAGTCTCTCGCTGACGGGTGGTACGGAGAAGACGACCTACGCCATTAGCGCAGGCTATCTGTATCAAGACGGTATCGCCCTGAGCACAGGCTTCAAGCGTCAGACCCTCCGCGGTAATGTGGACACAGAGCTGAAGAAGTGGCTCAAGGGTGGTATCTCGTTCTCACTCTCAGACTCCCGACAGGAGATGGAGAAGAACTGGGATATCATCAATACGGCCCTGCGCTCCCAGCCCTCTGTAGCCGTTCGCAATCCGGAAGGTGGTTACGATGGTCCTGACGACCAGTGGATGCCCGATAACGCTGTGGCTTTGGCAGAGATTAAGACCAACTACGCCAAGCGTCTGAACTTTCGTATCAACACTTATCTGGAGGCTACCATCCTGAAGGGACTCACCTTCAAGACCGAGCTCTCAGCCGACTACAACCTGAACAAGACCAAGACCTATACGCCAGACTACACCTTCGGCGTCAAGGTAAGCTCCCAGCGCGACGGTACCTGGTACAAGAACGACTCTAAGTACTGGTCATGGCGTAACATCCTGACTTACAACGGTACTATTGCCCCCAAGCATAATATCAACGCCATGATTGGTCAGGAAATGAGCCATAACTACTGGGAGAACATGAACACTTCCAACCAAGGCTACCTTTCCAACTCTGTCATCGACCTGCGCGCCGGTGAGCGTACAGGTAACAACGTCAACATCGACGGTTATCAGAACAACACCTCGCTGTTCTCTTACTTCGGACGCGTACTTTATAATTATGACGACCGCTACCTGCTGACCGCAACCCTGCGTCGCGACGGCTCTTCCAAGTTCTATAAGGACAACCGTTGGGGTTGGTTCCCCTCTGCAGCCTTCGCTTGGCGTGCCAGCCAGGAGGAATTCCTCAAGGACAACAGCGTGATCAACAACCTGAAGCTGCGTCTGGGCTGGGGTGCCACCGGTAACCAGAACGTACAGGACTGGGCTTACATGGCTATGCTGGCCAACTACACCACTCCTTGGGGTGTAGGTGTGCTCAACGCAAACAACGCTAACCCCGACCTGAAGTGGGAGACTACCTATTCAACCAACATCGGTTTCGACCTCTCGCTCTTCAACAGTCGCATTGACATTGTCTTCGACTGGTACTATAAGAAGACCAAGGACCTGCTGATGATGCTCGACCTGCCTGCATTCTTGGGTTCAGGTGCCGGTTCGAACGAGTCATACGGTACTGCTTCGAATCCTTGGGGTAACATCGGTAGCCTGCGTAACACAGGTATTGAGATTACACTGAATACCGTCAACATCGAGAACAAAGACTTTACATGGCGTTCTAACGTTGTCTTCTCGCTGAACCGCAACAAGGTTGTAGAGCTCGACTCTGAGAGCGGCAGCCTGCCACAGACCTTGCAGATTGGTTCAGATGTCGCAACAGTTACCAATACTGTTGTTGGAAAGCCCATCGGACAGTTCTGGGGCTATAAGGTCATCGGACGCTTCGATGCTCCAGAGGACTTCTACTACAAGGATGCCAATGGTAATATCAAGCCTGTAGCCCTGCCTAAGGGTGCGTCTATTGCTACCTCTCCCACCTCTGGTGGTGTCTTCATTGGCGACTACATCTACGAGGATGTCAATGGCGACGGTGTCATCGATGACAGCGACCAGACCTTCATAGGCAACCCGGAGCCTAAGTTCACTTGGGGCTTTGGCAATACCTTCTCCTATAAGGGCTTCGACCTGAGCTTCCAGTTCAGCGGCTCCGTAGGCAACAAGGTCATGAACTATCAGCGTCGTTTCCTCGACATCACAGGTTCTACCAGCAATCAGCTGACAACCGTTCTCGACTATGCACGTCTTGCCAAGTACGATGCAGAGGGTCCTGAGGACTATCGTAACTACTATGTAGTCAATACAGGTACCATTATGCCTCGCTTGTCAACTGAAAGTGGTGTTAATAAGAACAACCGCGTCAGCGATGCCTATGTAGAGGATGGTTCGTATATCCGCCTGCAGAACGTGTCATTATCGTACACGCTGCCTCGTAAGCTCATTCAGAAGATTTACTTGACCAATGCCAAGGTATACTGCAACATCCAGAACCTCTTCACCATCACCAAGTACGATGGCTTTGACCCCGAGGTTGGCTCGCTGCGTGGAACAGCCCTGTTGAACGGTGTTGACTACAGCCGTTATCCCTCACCCCGCATTTATACCATCGGCGTGAACTTGCAATTCTAATTATAAATAAGGTAAGAATTATGAAAACAAGCATTTTAAAATATACAATAGCACTTGCAGGAATGCTCTCGTTGGGAAGCTGCGCTGAGGACTTCTTGGATCAGAAGAATTCGTACCAGCTTGCGCAGGACAACTTCTTCTCAAGTGACGAAGCCATATCACAGTCTGTTACCCCGCTGTACAACTATGTGTGGTATATGTTCAACGACAAGTCTTACTACAGCATGGGCGATGGTCGTGCCAACAACATCACGGCCCAGTATTCCGACTACATCTATCCTTATACCAACTTCACAGAGTCAGGTGCCTCTAATGGTTTGAACGATGCATGGTCTGCATTCTATGCTGTCATCTCACAGGCTAACAATACCATTAACAACATCACCAACTTTGCTACTAGCGGTGTGAGTGAGACGGCTAGGAAACAAGGTTATGCCGAGGCTCGCTTCATGCGTGGACTGGCCTACTGGTATGTAGGTTCCCTGTGGGGCTGTGGTGTCATTTACGATAATACGCAGGCTTTGGTCAATAGCTATGTTGTCCCTGCAAGTTCCAGAGCTGACGTCATAGAGTTTGCTATCCGCGACATGGAGTATGCAGCAGTCAATCTGCCTGCTGCCTCGCCAGCTACAGGCCGAATCAATAAGTACAGCGCTTATGGCATGCTGTCACGCTTCTACCTGTCAATGGCTGGTCTCGTGTCTGGCGACAATCGCTACGACGGTACCAATGCCCAGACCAACTTCATCAGCGGTACACGTAACAACTACTACCTGAATGCTGCCAGGCAGGCTGCTGCCAAGGTCATCAACAACGGACCCTTCAAGCTGGCTGACACCTATGCCGAGCTATTTGCAGCCTCTACCTTCAACAACAACAACGAAAGCCTATTCCAGCTGCAGTGGCAGGCTGGTGCAAGCGCTGGCTTGGCACAGTCAATGACTCGTTTCCTGGCTTGGAGCACACAGGTCAACCAAGGTAACTCTTGGGGCGGATCTACCTATTGTTCTTACGACCTGTGGGAAGAGTTCAAGGAATATGCCGACCCTACTCTGGGCACTACCGTCGACGATGCTATCCGTCGCCACAACTGCGTAGCCTCTTACGGGGAGTCTTATCCAGAGCTGTCGGCCGATGCCACCAAGCCTTACATCTATGGTGAGACGGAGAATGCAGGCAGTCAGGGTGCCAACATCAAGAAGTATGTCATTGGCACCAATGCCGTCAATGGCTTTGCCGTTAACAACAACTCAGGTGTCAATACTTATATGATGCGTCTGGCAGAGGTTTATCTGAACTACGCTGAAGCTGTCTTGGGCAACAACGCCACGACTACCGATCCTACTGCCCTGCAGCTGTTCAACGCGCTGCGCCTCCGTGCTGGCGTTCCCACCAAGTCGAGCATAGGCTATGAGGACCTCCGTCATGAGTTCCGTGTGGAGACAGCATTCGAGGGTCTCTACTGGTACTTCCTCTTACGTCGTGGCTACTACCAGCAGCAGGAGGTTGTCAACTATGTGAACAACCAGCATCGTAATGCCAGCTACTATGAGAACAGCACGCATACCTATAAGCTGTCTGACAGCTATGTAGCTCCTGGTCCCAGTGTCTCTGTCGCAACAGCCAGAAACCTGACATTACCTCTTCCCGAGACTGATGCCACCAAGAATCCGCTGCTGAAGTCCGCTGCCGATGGCAATGTGGCCACTGAGCCCTATGCGTTTGGCGATCGTGATGTGACAGACGCTGAGCTTTTCTAAGATGAAAGATTAAACATTAAAGATAAACAGAATTATGAAGACGATAAAATATTTCTTGTGTCTGGCCATCGTAGCTATCGGCTTTACTGCCTGTAAAGACGACGACAACGCTGGTAGCGACACACAGATGAAGATAGATAAGGTATTCCTTGAGAATATCGACGACAAGGTGAATCCTGACCGCGAGGTAGAGTTTGCCCGTCTGGGACAGCTGCTCCGCCTGCAGGGCTCTGGCTTCACAGGACTGAAGAAGATCTACATCAATGGCTACGAGACCTACTTCAACAATGCCTTGATGACTGACAACAATGTTTGGGTGACGCTCAACAGCAAGACTCCCGTCGACAAGGCTGATGAGAGTGTGCGTAACACCATCGTGCTCTATAAGAGCGACAACAACCGCTTGGTCTACGACTTCACCATTCGTGCTGCTGCTCCCAGCATCACCAGTTGCGACAATACGTTGCCTAGGGCTGGCGAGACGGTGACCGTCTATGGTGCTAACCTGCAGGAGACTACCAAGGTGACGCTGCCTGACGGTACGGAGATTACCAGCGATATCACCAGCGACGAGGATGGCAAGTGGTTCAGCTTTGTCGTTCCTGCTTCGGCAAACTTGTCAATGGCAGGCAGTCTGAAGAGCGAGGGTGCCAACGGTACCGCTCTCACGCCAACCTATTTCAACGACTTCAACTGCTACATCATCAACTTCGAGAACGACGGACATGGTGAGTTGGGTTCGTGGAGTGCTACCTATTCTTCTGATGACCTGGTTGACGATCCCCTTGGTACTGGACGTGGTAAGGTGGCCGTTCTCTCACCTGGAGGACTGGACGCTGGCTCAAACGACAAGTACTGGGCTACTGCCGGTAATGACAATGCCAACGACGACTGGACCAGCCGCATGTATAAGTTCATTCCTGCCTCCACATCTGCTTCAGATGTAGCTATCCAGTTCGATATCTACGCACCTGATGTGTGGAATGAGACCTACCAACTGGAAATGTCGTTGCAGAATAACCTGTCGAACTATGGTTATGGTTCGGATTGTACCAAGTACAGCGCACAGTACACCAATACAGCAAGTGTATGGGTTCCCTGGCTTAACAGCGACGGTTCATCAACACCTTATTCCACTTCCAGCTGGAAGACGGTGACTGTCCCGATGACTGCCTTTGGTAACTACGATGCCGAAAAGGCTCCCGATGCTACTTTCCAGAAAATCTGTGAAGACCGGAACAGCGGCAGCTACCGTAACTTCCTCATTTTCGCATGCAACGGTGACCTTGAGTTCTCTTCTGAGATAGTTTACAAGGCTAAGCCCTTTATGCAGCCCGTCTATATCGACAACATCCGCGTGGTGTCGATAGCTCCCATTACAGTAAGCGACTTTGACGATGCTGAATAATCATTCACTAAAAACGTATATTCATTATGAAACTCAATAAAATCCTATTACCAGTAGTGGCATCGGCGATGTTGCTCACTGGTTGTAAAGACCAGATAATGGAGTGGGGTAAGCCCGACGGTCATACGGGCGTCACCAAGTCTGAAATCCCCCTCGCTGTAAAAGAGGTACTGGCCAACTACGACGACATCAAGGTCTACTCGGCAGAGAACCATCCCAATATGGTGCTCGGTCTGGGTATCGGCAAGGACATCTATATGGGTGATGATGTCCGTCACGGGCTAGCTACCGGCAACTTCCAGATGGTGACCTGGGGCAATGCTATGAAGATGGATGCCATGGTCAGCAATACGGGAGCCCTGAATACTGCTGCCTTGGAGCCTGCATTGGACGCGCTGAAGGCAGACGAGATGGACCTCTGGGGTCATAACTTCTTCTGGCATACGCAGCAGAACCAGACCTACCTGAAGTCACTCATCAAGCCTACTCTCGTAGTAGAGAGCGACAGCGATATCAAGAACATGCTTCCAGGCGACGCCTCTAACTTCGATGGAGGAACTACAGGTGGCTGGGGCTCATGGGGTTCTAACAAGGATAAAGTTGAGGTGGTCAGCGGTGCTGGTCCTGACGGTTCTCCTGCTGCTGTGCTCACCAACAAGGGCGACGGCAACTTCTGGGAGGCTCAGTTTGCCTATACTTTCGATGTTCCTCTGTCTAAGGACATAGAATACACCATCCGTTTCAAGGCAAAGTCGACCGCTGCTGCCGGACAGATCCAGTTCCAGTATCAGAATGGCACGACCTACGGCTCTCAGGGTGGCTATAACACCTTCGACGTAGGTACGTCATGGACGACCTGCGAATATTCATTCACTATCACCGACTACGACGATGCCAACCGTATCATCTTGAACTTCGGTAAGGTAGGTGGTTCTTATACCATCGACAATATCGAGTTTGGTATCAAGGTAGAGAATCCGCTTAACTTGATGCTCTCCTGCGACTTCGAGGACGGAACTACGCAGGGGTGGGGCTCTTGGGGTTCTAACAAGGAAGATGCTGGTGTGATAGATGGACAGGGCGTTGGTGGCACGAAGGCACTCATGCTGAAGTCGAAAGCTGACGGTAACGCTTGGGAGGCTCAGTGTGCCTATACCTTCGATGCTCCGCTGTCTTCAACCACAGAGTACACCATCCGCTTTATGGCTAAGTCGCTCACCGGCAAAGGTCAGCTGCAGTTCCAGTATCAGAACAGCTCAACCTATGGTGACCAAGGGGGCTACAACACCTTCGACGTCGGTTCGTCATGGACACAGTGCGAGTACGTCTTTACACCAAAGTTTGACTCTGATGACCGCATCATCCTGAACTTCGGTGCTGTGGGCGATACCTATTATATTGACAATATTGAGTTCGGCACAGCCAAGGCTACTGACCCGATGGACAACGTTCTGTTGGGAGGTGACAGCGATTTCGAGAGCGAGAACAAGTGGGGCTCTTGGGGCTCTAACAAGGAGAATGCTGAGGTGGTGGCAGGCGCAGGCCGCAACGGTTCTGCCGCCATGGTGCTCACCAACAAGGGCGACGGCAATTCTTGGGAAGCCCAGTTTGCCTATACCTTCGACGAGCCTCTGCAGCAGAACAAGAAGTACATCATGCAGTTCTACGCCAAGTCGAGCAGCCCAGCCGGATATCTGCAGTTCCAGTATCAGAATGGCTCTACCTATGGTGAGCAGGGTGCTTATACTGACTTCGAGGTTGGTACAGACTGGACGCTCTGCGAGAAGGAGTTCACCATCACCAACGAAGAGCATACTGGTGTGACACGCATCCTCATCAACTTCGGTAAGGTGGGTGCAACCTATTACATCGACGATGTGAAGTTCGGACTGGCCAAAGACCAGAGTGCCGCAGCAGCCCAGCGCCGTGCTGCCCGTCGTGCTGCCAAGAGCTACTACGTCATCAAGACGCCTGAGGAGAAGCGTACAGCGCTCTTAGGTGCCATGGAGTCGTGGGTGAAGAACATGGCTGAGTTCCTGAAGGCAAAGGAGATCACTCCTGTAGGCTACGACGTCATCAACGAGGCCATTGCCGACGGCAACAACAAGGTGCGTGGCGTTGACAACGTCTTCGGAGGTTCCGATGGCGACGGCAACTACGATCAGGAGCCTGTCGAGAACACCACCGACGGTCTGGAGCTGAACTGGGCCAACAACCACTTCTATTGGGGTTACTATGTCAAGGACTACGCTGTCAAGGCCTTCGAGTACGCTCGCCAGTATCTGCCTGCAGAGACCAAGCTGTTCTACAACGACTACAACCTCGAGACCAGCGATGCAAAACGTGCTGCTGCCATCAAGTTCGTACAGGACATCGATGCTGCACATGGCTCAGCCATCGTCGACGGTATCGGCACACAGATGCACATCACGCTGAGCGGTACCAGCGATGACGCTACCAACAATGCCGAGAAGATTGCTGCCCTGCGTGCCAAGGTAGACAAGCAGTTCCAGGAACTGGCTGCTACAGGCAAGCTCATCCGCGTTACCGAGCTCGACATCTCGCTGAGCACATCGTCACCCTCTTCTGCACAGTACAAGGCACAGAGCGACGCCTATAAGACCATCTTCGAGTCTTACTTCGAGAATGTTCCTGAGGCACAGCAGAGCGGTATCACCATCTGGTCGCTTACCGATGCTGAGGACGAGCACGAGTACTGGCTGAAGGGCGAGACACCCAACCTGTTCGACGCTTCCTTCCTGCGCAAGTGGGCTTACAAGGGAGTCTGTGACGCTCTGGCTGGCGAAGACCTCGGCCTGAAGTTCGGCGGCGAGGCCTACAAGGCTTACTACGAGAAGCAGAACGTCAGCGATACGGTGAAGGATTAAAATCTCTCTCCATCATAAACACGTTTCCCCCTGTTGTCGCGATTACAGCAGGGGGAAAATCTTTCTATTCAGAGTTACATGCCGACAAACGATCAGTTACTCGGTACCTAACCCCTGCTTACTCGTAATGTAAAGGGTGCTCACATTACGAGTAAGCAGGCGTTCCCTTACTGGGAATTCTTCTTGAACTTAAGTGTCTTTACAGGACGGAGCTTTCGGCCTTGTTCGAAAGTATTATCATAAGTTGGGGTAGCGCCGGATTTCCTGAAAATTTTCAAAGTGCTATTTTCAATATAGTAATAAAAGGCAGTCGCGAGAAGAGATGCATTATATTCATTATTGTTAATAAGTAAATTCACGTTGCCCCATATCTCAGCAATGGAGCCAAATTCTTCTTTAGTAGGTATTCTCCAACCTGTGATGTTGTTGATATCGAAAGTGGGGAGGGCTGTTTCAATCTCCCCTAGGACCGTTTCTTGGGTTTTGTCCATTGCTATTATATCTGCCTCATCTTTATGCAAAAGAGAAACGAGCGTGTATTCTCCGGTTTCATCATCAACAGAACTAAAGACATAGCAATCTTTGTAGACAGTATTAACTGCTGGCGCAGCGCCTGCTTCTATCCCGTCGTCGTTCTGGTTCTCATTGCTGGAATCGGAGGTGCTGTTGCCGGTGGAACCGTTTTCGTCGAAGGAGAACTCGATGGTGGTGGTACCATTCCACTGGACGCCTGTGATGGTGCCAGTCAGGTCGAACTGCCCGGTACCCGTATACTGTCCCTGAATGCGGATGTGTTTGTTGGCCTCTAGGGCAACAGGTGCTGTATAGGAATAGCTGCTGACGGTATTGTTCTTCTCGAACTTGACGGTAAGGGTGGCATTGCCGTTAGAAGGCAGCATGTAGATGGGGTTGGCAAGCTCCCATGTTGTACCGTCTGCTGCTTCTGTCAGCTCAATGGTCTTCGTGAAGGTCGAATTGGTATAGCTGCCATTCAGCAAAAGGTCGCTGTAGATGGGTGTCAGAGTGATGCTGACCTTGCTGACGCTTTTGGGGACGTTCTGGATGACAATGCTTTCCATTTCCATTACTTTTCTTGACATACTGAGCGTCAAGGTAGCATTCTCGCCATCAATGATAGTGACAGAATTATTCGCAGTCATCAGGTCGTCGTGTTCGACTTCAGCATTCAGGGTAATCTCCGATGTCGCAGTGGCACCGTCCTGTCCTGGAAGCGTGTAGTCGCCATCGGTAGCACCTCCCACGGCATATATCTGATAGGTCATGGGCTCCAGCTTCATCGACAGCTGGTCGGCAGCGGAAGTTATCTGTTGCCGCCTGACGCACTGGCCATCAGGGTTCATGGCATAGATGAGCACAGGGTAGCTTACCTTCCCATTGTCCTCCGTAGTTCGGGTGGTGATGCTGAGCAAGCTATTACCTTCAGCAGCACCTGCCACCTCTAAGTTCTTCTCACATGAGGCGAGTGCCATCACCATCAGGCCACTCGTCAGGAAATATGGAATGTATTTCATAAGTTAAATGTTTAATGGTTTAAACTGAATGCAAATATACAAAAGTTTTAGATTCGTTGTTCTCTTTACTACAACTTTTTTCGCGTACATCATTAAAAAAAGTTGAAAAAAGTATGAAAATTCAGAAATAATGCTTATCTTTGCAGCAGAATTTCGAAATCGTATAAATATTATTGAGCTCAAAAGACTATGAAGAAGAAGTATTTGTTGAACGGTCTGGCCGTATTGGCTCTATCCCTTGGGGTCGCCAGCTGTTCTAAGGAAAGCGTCTATGACGACGCTGCTGCTTTGAAGCATGCAGAGAGCGTGCTTGGTTTGACTATTGATTCTGCACAGGATTGGAAGATGTCGCAAGGGCTTGAGGCGAACATCACGGTGAATCTTGGAACGGGCCAGAACTACACGGTTTATGTTTTCGACAAGAGTCCCTTTGATAACGACGATGCTGTCTACTACCTGAAGAAAGAGGTTCAAGACGGAACCGTCATTACCGATTCGCTGGCCATACCCACGGCCTTGACATCGCTGTATGTCTCAGTCTTCGACAGCAACAACCACAGCAGGTCAAAGACCGTTGCCGTGGTTGATAATACGCTGACTGCTGTCTTTGGCACGCCGATGAACCCTGCGTTTACACGTAGCATGTCAAGCCCAGAAGTTGAAGAGGCCTCGGCACCCTATGACGCTGACTGGGTGGCAACCTATCTGGAGACAGCTACTGAGCCCAACTCGACAAATGCATGGGACAACTATGACAACAGTGTTTATCACGAAGGCACTTCCGGTACTTATTCTGCAGACTATAGCAAGATAGATGACTGGGATATTTGGAACAATCTTTGGCAACAAGGAGATTGGGATGCACAGGTAGCATATATTAAATCTATAGGAAAAGATTATTGGCTTACCTATACGCCTGGCACAGAAGGCTATTGGGAATATGATGAAGACTATGTCCTGAACTTCAAGATTTTAGGCACTTGGGATGGCGACATTAATGTTGTTGCTACAGAGGATGCTGATGGCGATCCACGTACAGTTGTCGTAACTGGCACTTGGAACCTGACCAATAATCAGAGAGTAGGTGGCGGAGGTCGTATCATTGTTGCCAATGGCGGTACCATCAATATTTCCTCTGGTGTAACGTTGAGCAGCGTCAACGAGGCTCAGATAGTTGTGCTTGCTGGTGGCCAGATTACTGGCGATGGTTCTATTGAGTTCAGCAATGGTACAAGCAGTGATTTGCTGAGTGGTAACTGGGGTACCATTAGTGTCGGCAAGTTCAACAACAATGGCGGTAACTTCTATAACTACGGTACGCTGAACACCGACGTCATGGATGGTGGCGCTGCCAACAGCTGTTACTATAATCACGGCAAGGTGAATGTAGGCAGTAGCGGCAGTTCGGCAAACATCCGTATTTATAACGGTTGCCAGTGGAACGTTGAGGGTGACTTCCGCCTGAAGATGCTGGAGAACACTTCATACTTCTATGTTGGTGGTCTTCTGTCGACCATCGGGAGCGAGGATGGTACTGGCCAGGACGCTTATGTTGCTCTTGGCGACAACTCTCTCCTTGAGGCTGGCAGTCTGCACAATACAGGTGCCATTTGGTATGGTCCTACCGGTAGCTTGGAGAGTACTTATGCTGTTGTTGACTTAGGTTCTATATCTCAGCTTGACTGGGCTCCAGGTTCTGAAGAAGATGGTCCGCTTGCAAGTGGTTATTTTGCTAACAACATCTATGTGAACATCCATAATCAAGACAATGCCATCTCAGGCAGCGCAGGCAATCAGACCGCAAAGCAGGTGTTCTGGAGCGTTATTGCTAATGGTCAGGGCCAGGGCAATGGTAATGTGACGGAGATTACCGATGGCGACACTGAGATTATCTATGGCGACAGCAATTTCTCAAGAGGCACAAGTGGCTGTAAGCCCAGCTATTCTGCCAAGATTCCTGAGACGGATCCCGATCCAACTCCCGATCCAGAAGAGGAGGAACATGAAGAAGTTCCACCAGCAGTAGAGCAGCCTGCCGTTTGGACATTTGCCTTTGAGGATACCTATAATGGTGACTACGACATGAACGATGTGGTGATAAGGGTAAATGAAAATGCAGAAAATTCAAATAAGATTGATATAACGCTCTGCTGCACGGGTGCAGCGATGGATTTGTATGTATACCTCGGCTATACGCAACTCTTCGGTGGTACTGAGGTTCATACGCTCTTGGCTGGTTCAGGCGCAAAGGGTAAGTTCATCAATACAGGTTCTGGCAATGAGAAGTTTGTCGATGAGAAGAAAGATTTTGTAACGATTACCATTAAAAAGCCTAACAAGAAATTTGTTATTGCCGATGGCGACTTCTATATCCTTACGGCAGGGGGTGACGAGATTCACGTGTCCAAATATGGCCAGGATCCTCATGGTGTAGTCATCCCAGGCAAGTGGGCATGGCCTACGGAGTGGACCTGTATTAAGGATGCTTATCCCGACTTCATCGGCTTCGCCGGTGATTCAAGGCATAAAACAAATACGGATTGGTATAACAATCCCAGCTCTGTATCAGGAAGAATATATCAATAAATCAACAAATACTTCGAAATGTTGAAGGGGTGTCTGCGTGAGCAAACACCCCTCTATTATATATAATAAGGTATAGACCTTGGCGCTAATAAACTAACGTTGGACGTGTTACTTGCTGATACCAGTCTTGGTTGCTGTTATGGTCTTTCATCCATGCTGCGAAGTTCTCATAGGGTCCAAACGTCTCTTGGAGAACACTGTTGTAGCTGGAGAGAGAGATGCCCTCTACAGGATAGCGGAAGTCGCCCTTAGGAATGACGAGTGCCCAGCTGACGTGATTGTTGTAAGCAGCGGCATTGGTCTCCCATAGTGTTCCTTCGAACTTGTGGGGATAGGTGTGTATCTCCCACGTGCCACCATTGCTGCCTTTATGCATGATGAAGGGGTCAATGCGGTCAAAGGTCAGCGAGAGCGCCTTGTCACGTTCCTTAAAGGTAATACGATAGGTGGCAGTTACTGGGCTGACAATTTCACTACTTTCTTCCACTACCGTATGGCTGGTATTATAATATAAGGTAGGAATGTCGCCCAGCTCATCAAATTCTTTCTTTAAGGCCCAATGTGCGTTTTCAAACAAGCTGATGACAGCCTCTCCGTTGCGTCCCTTCTGCAAGACATCCTCGCTCTCAATGAATGAACGTTGCTCGCTGGGGAAGCCTTTGTCCATAGGATTGTCGTTCAGCACCTCAACCTTCTCTATGTCGTCGTAGCGGATATCTGCCAACTGGATGGCAGCAGCATAAGACTCTTTCGTGCCACAAGCATCCAGCTTGACAGTCAGGTCGACCACCAACGTGTTGGCAATATCAGGATTCTTCTTGCTGATGCGCAACACCATATCGTTGAAGTCGAAGTGCTCACTGGGCAGCGGGAATGTACTCACATAGAGATAGGTGAATGTCTGATACGTTGGTGTCTTGATAGTCCCAGGCTTCTGCAGGTCTGATGTCGACAGCTCCATCGACATGGTACCATAGTTAATGGTTTTATATCCCAAGTCGTTGCCGTCTTTGTCGTAAGCTACCAGATAGACGTCATTCATGATAATGGGGATAGTGTATTCCATGGATTCCGTACTGCCATAGCAGACCGTCTCGGCTACAATCTCAGCAGAAGATGAGGTGTAGGGGTTAGCCGTCAATACCTGAACCTTGTAAATGTTGCTGTCTAAGGATTTGACAGAAAGGATGTCGTTTCTGGTAAGGCACCAGTCGTGGTAGGGGTCGGCATTGTCTATCACAAACTGGTATTCTACCATTTCGCTCCATACCTCCTTATCGAACAGCTCTTTGTTACACGATGTCATGGCGAGCAGAGCCAAAGCCATGACGTTAGTCAGTTTGTTTATCTTCATAGTCGTATACTTGTTTTGGCTGTAAAATTACAAAAACCTCTCGAAAGTCATTCGATGCAGCCAGTTTTTTTGCCGTTTTTTTAAATTAATTAACGGCTCTTTGTCCACGAAACAGTTGTTGTGCGTTATCGTTTACGCATAAATTTAGAATTATTAACACTAAAAGTAGAAATTTCTTTTATTAATTGTGTATCTTTGCAGCCAAAACATATCAGATTTAAGTAATTTAAAGTAAAGTTTCGTATGAAAAAGTATTTGATGTTAGCAGCCGCTGCAGCTGTTGTTTTTGCAAGCTGCTCGAAGATGGATGGAGTGGCTACCACTCAGCAAGAGATTGACAAGGCAAAGTATGACTATGCCTTTAAGAGCTACATCGGAGGCGAGGTTGCCTCTGAGCAGACATGGGGTTTCAGTAGTAATGCATACACTAAGAGTGCTTTTACACGTAGCATGTCAAGCCCAGAAGTTGAAGAGGCCTCGGCACCTTATAGTGCTGCTTGGGTGGCTTCTTACTTGGAGACTGCCACTGAGCCCAACTCGACAAATGCATGGGACAACTATGACAATAGCTGGAGTGGTTATGAGGACGATTATACCAGTTGGAATGACGAGACTGGCACATGGAATCAGAAGTGGGTTGAAAGACCAGATAATGACTATGTAACGAACTTTAAGATTACAGGTACTTGGGATGGCGACATTAATGTTGTTGCTACAGAGGATGCTGATGGCGATCCCCGTACGGTTGTCGTAACTGGCACTTGGAACCTGACAGCTGATCAGCGTGTTGGTGGTAAAGGACGTATCATTGTTGCCAACGGTGGTACCATCAATATTTCCTCCGGTAAAAAACTGAACAGTGTCAATGAGGCACAAATTGTAGTACTTGCTGGTGGTCAGATTATCGGTGAAGGTTCTATTGAGTACAGCAATGGAACTGACAGCGACCTGCTGAGTGGTAACTGGGGAACCATCAACGTTGGCAAGTTCAACAACAATGGCGGTAACTTCTACAACTATGGCACGCTGAACACTGATGTAATGGATGGTGGTGCTGCCAACAGCTGTTACTATAATCACGGTAAGGTTAATGTAGGCAATAGCGGTAGTTCAGCAAACATCCGTATTTATAACGGTTGCCAGTGGAATGTTACTGGAGACTTCCGCCTGAAGATGCTGGAGAACACTTCATACTTCTATGTTGGTGGTCGTTTGGAGACCATCGGGAGTGAGGATGGTACTGGCCAGGACGCTTATGTTGCTCTTGGCGACAACTCTCTCCTTGAGGCTGGCAGTCTGCACAATACAGGTGCCATTTGGTATGGTCCTACCGGTAGCTTGGAGAGTACGTATGCTGTTGCTGACTTTGGTTATATCTATCAGCTTGACTGGGCTCCTGGTTCTGTAGAAGATGGTCCGCTTGCAAGTGGCTATTTTGCTAACAATATCTACGTGAACATCCATAATCAGGACAATGCTATCTTAGGTAGCGCAGGCAGTCAGACCGCAAAGCAGGTGTTCTGGAGCGTTGTAGCCAATGGTCAGGGACAGGGCAATGGCAATGTGACGGAGATTACCGATGGCGACACTGAGATTATCTATGGCGACAGCAATTTCTCAAGAGGCACAAGTGGTTGTAAGCCCAGCTATACAGCTAATATTCCCACACCTCCCACACCTCCCGCTCCAGACGCTGACCTGCGTATTATTTGCGAGGACCTGAGCGCTACAAGTGCTTCTGACTTCGACTTCAACGATATCGTGATTGACGTGACGTATGGCTCTCCCGCCGTATTGACACTGCAGGCTGCAGGCGGTACACTGCCTCTGCGTATCAATGGTGATAACAACTTGGAGGTACACAAGCTTTTCGGCGTATGGGAAGGCGACGAGGATATCGAAGCTAATACACAGAAGCAGAAGATGGTCAACACGGGTGCAGGCCCCTCATGTAGTGCCGTTGTCATTGACTCGTCAAAGGGCTTTAACATGAGCATCAACAGTGCTGAAGACGCTAAAAACCTGAAGATTGAGGTATACAAGAATGGTTCATGGCAGGAACTGACTGCTGAAAAGGGTGAGCCTGCTTGTAAGCTGGCTGTCGATCCTACCTTTACATGGATGAGCGAGCGTAAGAGCATTAAGGATGAATATGAATTATTTGTAACTTGGGCTACTGACAATAGCTTTAAGTCGAAGTGGTGGTAATTGGACATCAAGCATCTTAATAAGATAAAGAAAAGAACGGTTGCATCAGGCAGCCGTTCTTTTTTATCTACGAACGGTTTGATGTACGTCAACGTTTACGTTTGATTTTAGATTTATTAACACACAAATATCGATAGATATTATAATAATGTGTATCTTTGCGGCCGAAATCGAATCATAAATCAAACCAAAATAACAATTAATTAAAAACAAAACGTATGAAAAAGTATTTGATGATTGCTGTAGCAGCCCTTGCTATCGTAAGCTGCTCAAAGAGTGAGGACGTATCGGATCCTGATCAGGTTGCTAAGAATCAGGTTGCCCAGATTAAGGCTAACTATCAGGAGGCTTTCGTAAAAGCTTATGGTCAGATTCAGCCAGGCCACAACTGGGGTTTTGGCGTTGTAACTACAAAGGGTATTACTCGTGCCGTTGATGCCAATGCTAACGAGTGGGGTGATAACTATTACAATGTTCCTGCTCCTCTGACTGCTCAGCAGATTAAGGTTGTCACCGACTGGTTTACTGCAAACAGGAATCCCGAGGGTGTTGCTATTGACTATACTGACTTCTTTGCACAGCAGGTAAGTTCTACCAGCTATGGTGCAGGTATGGATTACCTTACATGTGGTGCTGACGATGAGCATATCTACAACTTCAACAAGGGTGACGAAGGAACCTATGATAAAGTTTTCGATGGTAAACTGACAAAAGAGACTATTGGTCAGGATTACAATGACCGTAAGAAGGCTGTTTACTATGAGGATAAGATTGAGCATATGGTTTCTAGCAGCACAAGCCGTTTCGGTTACTGGTGCTCAAGCGACAGCAAGATGTATTACGACTACGTGATTATCCCTGGTGAGGAGATTTCTCCCATCGTTGCTGGCCGTTACTTTGTAGCTTTCGACTATCAGCAGGTAAAGGCAGACGGTACCGAGATTGTCAACAAGGATGGTTATTTCAACGATTGGATCATCTCCATCACTCCTGGTATCAAGAAGCTGAGTCACGCACGTGTGATTGCTGAGGACCTGAGCGCTACCGAGAAGGGTGACTTCGACTTCAACGATGTTGTATTCGACGTATACTTTGAGAATAACTCTACTACCATTACCATTTTGGCTGCTGGTGGTACGCTGCCTCTGACTGTTGCTGGTCAGGAAGTACACAAGCTATTCGGTGTATGGGAAGAAGGTGCTGAAAAGCAGAAGATGGTTAACACTGGTGCCACAGGTGGCGTAACTAAGGATCCTGTCAGCTTTACAATCAATGGTAATAACTATGGTTGGGATGCCAAGAATATCCCCGTTGTTGTAACCAAGAACGGTCAGAATATTGCTCTTGAGGCTGAGCAGGGCTATGCTCCTGGTAAGATTCAGGTTGAAAAGTACTATCAGTGGTGCGGTGAGCGTGAGGACATTGGTACCAAGTATCCCTTGTTCTTGGATTATGTGAAGGACCAGAACGTGAAGTGGTATTAATTCGACATCAAATACTATATTTTGATTATACAGGAGAGGGCGGTTGCGTGATGCAACCGCTCTTTTTTTGGTAGTTTCAGAATAAAGTTGTAATTTTGTACCCTGTTATGGTATTGAATTATATTTGGGTGGCTTTTTTCCTGGTTGCATTCGTGATTGCAGCCATAAAGCTGGTGTTCTTAGGCGACTACGAGGTGTTTCCTGCGATGATGGACTCAACCTTCTCGTCGTCGAAGACTGCGTTTGAGATTTCTTTGGGCCTGACTGGCGTTCTGTCGTTATGGCTAGGCGTAATGAAGGTTGGCGAGAAGGGTGGTGTAGTCAATGTGCTGGCCCGCGTGCTGTCGCCCATCTTCACCAAGCTGTTTCCCGACATTCCCAAGGGACATCCCGTTACGGGCAGCATCTTCATGAACATCGCTGCCAACATGCTGGGCTTGGACAATGCCGCTACGCCATTAGGCCTGAAAGCAATGGAGCAGATGCAGGAGCTGAACACCAAGAAGGATACGGCATCGAATCCGATGATTATGTTCCTGGTGCTGAACACCAGCGGACTGACGCTCATCCCCGTGAGCATTATGGTATACCGCGCCCAGATGGGAGCTGCACAACCAACAGATATCTTTATCCCCATCTTGCTGGCAACGTTCTTCTCGACGTTGGCGGGCATCATCGTCACCTCCCTCTATCAGCGTATCAACCTCTTCAACCGTACGATGTTGCTGACCCTGGGTGGAGCCTGTGCGGTAGTGGCAGGAATCATTTGGGGCTTCTCGCAGATGGATGGCGAAACGATGAACAAGGTGAGCACTACAGCAGCAAACATCCTGCTGATGAGCATCATCTGTGGCTTCATCCTGGCCGGAGTCCGTAAGAAGGTCAATGTCTACGACGCCTTCATCGAAGGAGCTAAAGACGGTTTCCAGACGGCAGTACGCATCATCCCCTATCTGGTAGCCATCCTTGTGGGCATTGGTGTGTTTCGTGCCTCGGGAGCGATGGATATGCTGATAGGAGGCATGCGCTGGTGCGTAGAGCTGACAGGTGTGAATGCCCAATGGGTAGACGCAATGCCTACGGCATTGATGAAGCCGCTGTCAGGCTCAGGAGCACGCGGCATGATGGTGGATGCCATGACGACCTATGGCGCTGACTCGTTCGTAGGGCGCCTGTCTTGCATCTTCCAGGGTTCGACAGATACTACCTTTTATATATTAGCGGTATATTTTGGCTCAGTAGGCGTATCGAAGACGCGCCATGCCGTCACCTGCGGCTTGCTGGCAGACTTGGCTGGCGTCATTGCTGCCATTGCCATCTGCTATCTGTTCTTTGGATAAAGACGTTATAAAAACATAGCGAGAAAGAGATTATGGGAAAACTAAAGACGATTTTTAGAGACACTGCCATCTATGGCTTGTCAAGTATTGTAGGACGTTTCCTGAATTACTTGTTGGTACCGCTCTATACGGCTAAGCTTTCTGCTGCCAGTGGAGGCTATGGTGTCATTACCAATATCTATGCTTATGTGGCACTCATTCTGGTGTTGCTGACGTTCGGCATGGAGACCACCTATTTCCGTTTCACCAACAAGACGCATACGGATTCGCAGACCGTCTACTCGACCACACTCATTAGTGTGGGCACAGTAGCGCTGATCTTTGCCCTGTTGGTGCTGGCTTTGCTGTCGCCTATCAGTCAGTTGATGGGCTACGGCGAGCATCCCGAATATGTGGGTGTGATGGCTGTCACGGTGGCTATCGATGCGTTTCTTTGCATTCCATTTGCCCATCTGCGTCAGCAGAAGAAGGCCCTTAAGTTTGCTGCTCTGAAGCTGTTGAACATCATGGTTAGCATCATCCTGAACGTGGTTTATTTCGCTTTCATGGATGGCAACGATGTGGGCTATACATTCTATATCAACCTGGTGTGTACGGTGATGTTGGCTGTATGCTTACTATCGGAGTACACGGGTTTCCGTTGGCTGCTCGACCGGAAGTTGCTGCGCACCATGCTCAGCTACTCGTGGCCTATCCTGGTGCTGGGTATTGCGGGCATTCTGAACCAGACAGCCGACAAGATGCTCTTCCCCTATATATATAAAGGTACGGACATGCACGAGCAACTGGGCATCTATGGTGCATGTTCGAAGATAGCGATGATTATGGCCATGATAACACAGGCCTTCCGTTTTGCCTACGAGCCTATTGTCTTCGCTGGCGTCAAGGATAAAGACCAGCATCAGATGTACGCCCAGGCCATGAAGTTCTTCATCATCTTCACCCTGTTGGCTTTTCTCCTGGTGGTGGGCTATATGGAAATCCTTAAGTATATCATAGCTCCTGACTATTGGTCAGGACTGCGTGTCGTTCCTATCGTCATGGCAGCAGAGATTATGATGGGTATCTACTTCAACCTGTCGTTTTGGTATAAGGTCATCGATAAGACTATCTGGGGAGCCGTCTTCTCGGGTATTGGCTGTGTGGCGCTGATAGCTGTCAACATCATCTTCGTGCCCGTCTATGGTTTCATGGCATGTGCCTGGGCAGGACTCATAGGTTATAGCGTGGCTATGCTGACCAGCTATTTTGTAGGACAGAAGTACTATCCCATCAACTACCCGCTGAAGGAGATAGCCCTCTATCTGCTGATAGCCTTTGCCATCTTCGAGGTCATGAACAAGCTTTCTGCATGGCCAGTGGCAATCTCGTTGGCTGCAAACACCCTGCTCATCATTCTCTTTGTGGTCTATATCGTCTGGCGAGACTTCCCCTTGAGCAACCTCCCTGTCGTAGGCAAATACTTTAAGTAACCCGAACGAAAGATTAATTAATAAATCATGATCCAAATATGAAGAAACTATTCTTATTACTGATGAGTCTTTGCTCCTTGGGAGCTCATGCCGATGAGGGCATGTGGACATTGTTCGACCTGCCTGCTGCCATCTACGACCAGATGAAGCAGTATGGCTTCCAGTTGCCTCAGGAACAGCTGTACCAGAGTGACAATGCCGTCAAGAATGCAGTCGTCAATTTTGGAGGCTTTTGCTCTGGCGTCGTTGTTTCGTCTGACGGATTGGTATTCACTAACCACCACTGTGGCTTCGATGCCATTCGCCAGCATTCTACTGTCGAGCATGACTATCTGTTGAACGGATTCTATGCCAAGAGCTACGAGGAGGAACTTCCCAACGAGGGCCTGTTCGTCAGTTTCATGGTAGAGCAGAAAGATGTCTCTGACCAGATACTGCCTCTGCTGAAGGGCATTAAGACAGACCGTCAGGCAGAAGTGGTCGACAGCATCGAGAATGCTTGGCAGAAGGACATCCGCCAGCAGGATTCTACCCTACGTGTTGAGTTGAAGCCGTTCTACGAGGGTAACAAGTTCTACTGCACCACCTATCGCGACTTCAACGACGTACGCCTGGTGTTCACCGTACCCAAGTCGATGGGTAAGTTTGGTGGTGAGACCGACAACTGGATGTGGCCCCGACAGACGTGCGACTACTCTGTTTTCCGCATCTATGCCAACCCCAAGACCAACGGTCCTGCCGAATACTCGAAGGATAACGTACCTTATCATCCAAAGTCGTGGGCTCCCGTCTCTATGCAGGGCTATAAGCCTGGCGACTTCTGTATGATTATGGGCTATCCTGGCTCTACCAGCCGCTACCTGTCGTCGTATGGCATCAAGGAACGTCGTGATGCCATCAATGCTCCCAGAGCACAGGTGCGTGGCGTGAAACAGGACATCATGATTCGCCACATGCGTGCCGACGAGGCTGTGCGCATTAAGTACGACTCAAAATACGCCAGCTCCAGCAACTATTGGAAGAACTCCATAGGTATGAACAAATGTATCGACTCCATTGGACTCATTCAGCAGAAGCAGCAGTTCGAGGCAAAGATCCGTCAGTGGCAAGACACCACGGGCTACCTGAAGGGCGAGCTTGACTTTGACAAGCTGGCGCAGCTCTATCAGAAGCGTATGGAGCTGACTCGCATCCGCACTTTGTTCATGGAAACTTTCTTCCTGCAAGACCAGCTATCCCTTCGTGCATGGCGCATTCAGTGGCGCATGCCAGTAAAGGGTCCTAAGAGTAAGCCCAAGAAGCAATACCACGAATTCCCTGATAATAGCGAAGAATGGGACAAGTCTACTGACAGCGAGATGCTGGTTGCGTTGATGAAGAACTATCGTCAGCAAGTGACCGATGCCAAGTTCCTGCCCGACCTCTACAAGACCATCGACGAGAAGTTCCATGGTGACTATGCTGCCTATGTCAATAAGATGTATGACAAGTCTGTGCTGATGAAGTCCGGAAAACCTATCTATTTCAATAGAAAGAGCTATAAGAAGGACTTGGGGGTACAATACGGATTATCGCTTAGCGAGGTTTGGAGCGAGATTAACGAAGAACGTGGTAAGCTGACATCCGAGATTGCCGAGCAGGAGAAGATGCTGTGTGCTGCCGTGATGCGTATGGAACAGGACATGCCAAATTATTCTGATGCCAACTTCACCCTTCGTATGACCTATGGTCAGATTGGCGAATACACGTTAGGAGGTCGCCCTTCTGGCTACTACACGACGGCGCGTAGCCTGTGGGAGAAGATGCAGAAGGCCGACGAGAATATCGAGTACTTCGCTGAGCCCGTCATGCACGAGTTGCTGTCTGTCAAGGACTTCGGCCCTTATGCTGACCCTCTGACGGGTACCCTTCAGCTCTGCTTCCTGTCGAATAACGACATCACAGGTGGTAACTCTGGTTCGCCCATCTTCAACGGCAAAGGTGAATTGCTTGGATTGGCCTTCGACGGCAACTGGGACAGTTTGTCTAGCGATATCTTCTTCGACCGTCAGCTGGCTCGCACCATCAACGTCGATGTGCGCTACATGCTCTACATGATGGACCGTTGGGGACATGCCGACCGTCTGCTGAAGAAGATCAACGCAAAATGACCTTTATCAGAACAAGAAGTAAGAGGGCTGCGTCAATTCACGCAGCCCTCTTGCTTTATTTCTTCTTTCTGGGTTTGCGGATAGCCCAGCCTTCTTCCTCGAAATTGGGAATCTCGCCCTTCAGCTTCATACCCTTCGGATTCAGGAATTGCATCCATTCGTCCTTCTTATAGGTGCGAGTCTCTTGGGGCTTTTTAGGCTCCCTGGACTTTCTTGGCTCTCTTGATGGTCTGGATTCTCTTGATGGCCTGGACTCTCTGGATGATTTCCCGTGTCCACCCTCTGCGGCATCATTACAGCGCACATCGCGACCTTTGTAGCTTTGGCCGTTGACGTACTTGATGACACGCTGAGCGTCCTCCTCAGGCACCTCGAAGTACGACATGGTCTGCAACAGGTCGATATGGCCCACCTCAACATGACCATGGACATGCTTGTTCAGGAATTGCATGATCTCGCCAGGGTAGAAACCATCTTTCTTGCCAAGATTGATAAAGAGTTTCGTGTAGCCAGCTTGTGCTTGGCTATTAGCTTTTGGCTTTTGGCCTTTGGCATTTCTCTCATTCCTCTTGCCTCGTTCCTCCTTCCTTGAAGAAGAGACGATTTCTATCTCGGGAGCATCAGCATAGTAAGCCAGGAACTTGCCAAACTCCAGCGACACAATCTTCTTGATAAGGTCATCCTTGTCGACATATTCAAAATAGCGGCTGATATCCTGCATGAAGGGAGCTATCTGCTCCTCGTCAACATCGGCTTTTACTATCTGGTCCATCACCTTGTAGAGCTGCTTCTTGCAGATTTCCTCCGCAGAAGGAATGGTACCTTGCTCGAACTGCTTGCCAATCTCTTTTTCGATATTACGGATTTTGAACTTCTCACGGCTATGCACAATGCTGATGCTCGTACCCTTTTTGCCGGCACGTCCCGTACGACCGGAGCGATGAGTGTAGTTCTCGATATCGTCGGGCAAGCCATAGTTGATGACGTGCGTCAGGTCGTCTACGTCCAGTCCGCGGGCAGCCACATCCGTAGCCACCAACAACTGAACGGTATGCTGACGGAACTTCTGCATGGTCAGGTCACGCTGCTGCTGGCTGAGGTCGCCATGTAGCGACTCGGCATTATAGCCATCCTTAATCAGCTTGTCGGCCACCTCCTGTGTCTCTATCTTCGTACGACAGAAGATGATGGCGAAGATGCGGGGATAGTAGTCTACCAGTCGCTTTAGGGCAAGGTATTTGTCCTTGGCATTTACCATATAGTAGATATGGTTCACATGCTCAGCCCCCTCGTTGCGGCTGCCCACCACGATTTCCTTATAGTCGTGCAGGTACCCTTTGGCTATGCGCTCTATTTCACGGCTCATTGTCGCTGAGAAGAGCAGTGTGTTGCGATCCTCGGGTACGCCTTCCAGAATTGCGTCAATGCTCTCAGAGAAGCCCATGTTCAACATCACGTCAGCCTCGTCCAGTACCACATTATGGACATCTTCCAGATGGGCCACGCCACGATTCATCAGGTCGATGAGTCGTCCAGGGGTGGCCACAATAACCTGCACTCCCTTGCGCAGGGCACGAATCTGCTGCTCTATCGAGGCACCACCATAGACCGCCTCGATATGGATGCCGTCCAGATACTTGGCAAAGTCGCGCATGTCGTCGGCTATCTGTAGGCATAGCTCCCGGGTAGGAGCCAAAATCAATGCATGAGGGAGTCCTCTCCCTATCTCTCCAAACTGGGGGCGTGGGGTTTCTGCAATCCTTTGCAGCACGGGAATACCGAATGCCGCCGTCTTGCCTGTACCCGTTTGGGCCAAGGCTATCACGTCATGCTTGTTACCTAACAAATAAGGTATTACTTCCTCCTGTACGGGCATAGGCTGTACAAATCCCATCTCCTCAATAGCGCGACGAATCCCTTCGCAGACGCCTAACTCTTCAAATGTCTTCATTTCGCTTGCAAAAATACAAATAATTTTGTAATTTTGCAAACAGTTATGAAGATATGTGTATTTTGTTCGGCAAATCAGCAGATTGATTATGACTTCTTTGCTCTGACGCGGGAGCTGGGAAGATGGATGGCACAAGAAGGCCATAGTCTGGTATATGGGGGTGTGAATTGTGGATTGATGGAGTGTGTGGCCAAGGCTGTTCATGAGGCTGGGGGGCGCACCATTGGCGTCATTCCGCAGATAGTGGAGAAGGATGGGCGCATCTCGGAATATGTCGACGTGGAGGTTTTGTGCGACAACTTGAGCGACCGCAAACAACTGATGCAGGAACAAAGCGATGTCTTCATTGCCCTTCCTGGTGGTATTGGTACGCTGGACGAGATATTCTCCATAGCGGCATCTGCCACCATAGGCTACCATCAGAAGCGAATCATTCTCTATAATATGAAAGGATTCTGGGATGGGCTCATCCAGATGCTTGACGGCCTTCATACCCATGGTGTCACTCGTAAGCAATGGCGTACTTATATCGAGGTAGCCAATAGCCTCGATGACATCAGGCAGTTGTTAGCGTAGGGCTAAAGCCGCGTTCTCAGCGGCTTCCATCTGTTCGCGCTCGCCAGGCCCTTTGTCGTTGAGGCCGCAAAGGTGCAGAATGCCATGAATGATGACGCGGTGCAGCTCCTCGTCGTAGGTTTTCTTAAACAGCTCGGCATTCGTGCGTATGGTGTCCAGGCTGATGACCAGGTCGCCATTCAGCGTGTCGCCCTCGTCGTAGTCGAAGGTAATGATGTCGGTATAGTAATCGTGTCCCAAGTACTCGCGATTCACCTCGAGGATATGCTCGTCGTCGCAGAAAAGGTAGCCTACCTCGCCCACCTTCTTGCCGTAGGTTGCTGCCACTCGGCGAATCCATGCTGTCGTTTCACGACGTTTGATATTGGGGAACCTGACCCCCTCAGCGCTATAGGTAATCATGGTTGCTTATTTTTCTTTTTAGGCAGAAACGGACTGACGTCCACTCCAAAGTGTTCCAACTCGCGGACCAGCGTACTGCTGACAGTACTGTACTGGGGTTCGGCACAAATGAGGATGGTCTCTACGCCGCTGAGCATGCGGTTGGTGTCAGCCTGGTCGCGCTCGTACTCAAAGTCCTTGACACTACGCACCCCTTTCACGATGAAATGGGCGCCTTCAGCCTTGGCAAAGTCAACAGCCAGCCCGTAGTAGGGTTTCACCTCAATGCTGGGCTCGTCCTTGTAAAGGTCGGTGATGGCCTTGATGCGTACCTCTGCCGAGGGCATGTCGGGCTTGTGTACCTGGTCGCCCACCACACCAATGACCAGACGGTCGAACAGTGGCAATGCTCTTCTCACGATAGAATCGTGACCTATGGTGAAGGGATTGAAACTCCCGACAAATATTCCTGTCTTCATTCAAATAAGTTTGGTTCCATAATGTTGCCCGAATAGGGGTTGCGGCCGAAATGCTTGTAGGCCAGCTCCGTCACCATGCGTCCTCGGGGGGTACGCTTGATGAAGCCCTCCATAATGAGGAAGGGCTCGTAGACCTCCTCTACCGTTCCTGCATCTTCACCAACAGCTGTAGCAATGGTCGTAATGCCTACAGGACCGCCACGGAACTTGTCGATGATGGTCAGCAGGATGCGGTTGTCTATCTCGTCCAATCCGTACTGGTCGATGTTCAGCGCCGTCAGTGCCACTTTTGTAATGCAGGTGTCAATCTTGCCAGTACCCTTCACCTGGGCAAAGTCACGCACCCGGCGCAACAAGGCGTTGGCAATACGGGGCGTACCTCGAGAGCGACGGGCTATCTCGCCCGAGGCATCTGTCGTGATAGGTACACGCAGAATAGAGGCTGAGCGCTCAATGATGCGCTGCAGCGTCTGTGGCTCGTAGTACTGCAGGTGCATATTGATGCCGAAGCGGGCTCGCAAAGGAGCCGTCAGCAGACCACTACGCG
>JAFPEE010000016.1 GCA_017389705.1 Prevotella sp. | reverse complement strand
GAAGGAGGAGAAGAAGGAAAAGAAGAAGAAAAAGAGTAAGATGGCCCAGGAGCTGGCTGATGCCCGTGAAGGCAAGAATGTCCCTGACACCCTGCCTGTCCAGATGTCTACGTTGCCCAATGCAGACTCTGTGGTGGCTGCCGCCCCTGTCTTGGCGCAGCAGCCCGTACCTGCCGCCCCTGTCATGGCACAGCAGCCCGCAACGGCTACTCCCGTCATGGCACAGCAGCCCGTACCTGCCACCCCTGTGGCAGCAGAAAAGACGGTCCAGAAGTCAGCAGAAGCAGCTGTGGATCCTGCTCCTAAGAGTACTTCTGTTCCTGCCCCTGTTCCTGCCCCTGTTCCTGCCCCTGTGACTACTCCTGCGACTACTCCAGCCTCTGTGGCTACTTCCGTCGGTGGTCCTGTCTTCAAAGTGCAGATTATGGCTACTACCGTCAAGCTTAAGGCTCGCGATGCCCAGCTGAAGGGTCAGAACACGGCCACGTACTATCAGGAAGGCGGTTTCTATAAGTATACTGTCGGCGCATCGACAGACTACACCGAGATTGCCCAGCTGCGCAAGTCGCTGGCAAGCAGTTTCCCTCAGGCGTTTATCGTAGCTTTCAAGAACGGACAGAAGATGAATGTGCAGGAGGCCATCCGGGAATTCAAGACAAGAAAGAAGTAAAATAAAAAGAAACGATATGAAGTTCTTTACGAAAGAGGTTAAGATAGCGATAGCTGCCATCATTGGCATCGTGGTGTTGTTTTATGGGCTGCAGTTCCTGAAGGGGCTGAGCGTGTTTGCTAACGACGACAACTACTATGTGAAGTTCGACGACGTCAGCGGTGTGTCCGCTTCTACTCCTGTCTATGCCAACGGCTACAAGGTTGGCGTGGTGGAGAAGGTCATCTTCGACTATGAGGCTAATGGCAAGATTGTGGCTGTGATGGGACTGGACAAGCAGATGCGCATGCCCCGTGGCTCACGTGCCGAGATTTCCAGCGACCTGTTGGGCAATATCAAGATTAACCTGATACTGGGTGACGACCCTATCAACATGATAGCCCGAGGCGATACCATTCCCGGTAAGGCCGAACAGGGCATGATGGGTAAGATTAGTGCCATGATGCCTGCCATAGAGGCCATGCTGCCCAAGCTGG
The DNA here is from genome assembly GCA_017389705.1 of Prevotella sp. Lineage (GTDB taxonomy): Bacteria > Bacteroidota > Bacteroidia > Bacteroidales > Bacteroidaceae > Prevotella. Next base: position 30,402 of record JAFPEE010000016.1, on the reverse strand, counting down.
ACTCCATCCTCACGAACCTGAATGCGCTGTTGGCAGATCCCGCTCTCAGTCAGACCCTGCATAACGTGGAGGGTATGACAGGTAACCTGAATGCCACCAGCCGCGATCTGCGTGCGCTGTCAGCCTCGTTGAACCGTGAGGTGCCGGGAATGATGCAGAAAGCCAATGGTGTGCTGGACAATACACAGCAGCTGACAGGCAATCTGGCAGCTATAGACGTGGCCAGCATGACAAGCAGCATCAACCAGACGCTGGCTAATGTCAACGAGATGACCCGCAAGCTGAACAGTACGGAGGGCACCCTGGGACTGCTGATGCATGATCCCTCGCTATACCACCATCTGAATGCCACCGTAGCCGATGCTGACTCGCTGCTGATAGACCTACGCTATCACCCGAAAAGATATGTGCATTTTTCACTCTTTGGAGGTGGAGATTAATGCCTAATTTTTAATCCGTCTAAATAGAAAATCCACTCCTAAGATAATTCGACACAAGTGGCGCAAGTGCTTGATATTGTCTTACTTTACACGGATGGAAAAATTTGGGATGCACATGGGGTACCCTGTGCGCAGGGTGTCAGTAACTAGCTGAAAAATAGTATTTTAAATTCCTGCAAGGGGTAAAAGTGTAAAGAAAAAAGGTAAATACGGTTAACCCCCCTAAAGATAGTAAGTTACGGGTTGCTGAATGGTTCGTGTTTAAAAATACAGATTTGTTTATTCGGGAAAAAAGTGCGACCTTTGCACTCGGAAACAATTTAACCAAATATTAACTCAACATTAGGTAAAAAACAACTACCGCCGCATGGAAAAAAATCCAAAGGCGCTTTGGGACAACTGCCTTAGTCTGATTAAGGAGAACGTCACTGAGCAGCAATTCAGAACCTGGTTCGCGCCAATCGTCTTCGAACACTACGATGAAGACAGCCGGACTCTTCTCGTACAAGTACCGAGCAGGTACGTGTATGAGTATCTGGAGCAATACTACGTGGCGTTGCTGAGCAAGGTGCTCTATCGTTGTTTTGGTACCAATGTGCAGCTGAACTACCGTATTGTTGTCGATAAGAATAATAAGATTACTGTTGACGAGGAGGGTAGCGAGGCCGTTAATATTGACCCTGTACCAGCCTCAGGCCGTGTCAACAAGACTCCTACGGTGTTGGATGGTGTTCCGATGCAGGATATCAATCCGCAGCTGGACCTGCATAAGACCTTCCAGAGCTTCATAGAGGGCGACTCCAACAAGCTGCCACGTACCGTAGGACTGTCTATCGCAGAGCATCCGGGCAAGTCTACCTTCAATCCTTTTTTTGTGTTTGGACCCTCGGGCTGTGGTAAGACGCATCTCATCAACGCCATTGGTGTGCGTTGTAAAGAAATGTACCCGCGTAAGCGCGTGCTGTATGTGTCGGCACGCCTGTTCCAGGTGCAGTTTACCGATGCCAGCCGTCAGAACACGGTGAACGACTTCATCAACTTCTACCAGACCATCGACGTGCTGATAGTGGATGACGTGCAGGAGTGGGCTACTGCCGAGAAGACCGTGACAACGTTCTTCCATATCTTTGACCACCTGTTCCGTCTGGGCAAGCAGATTATCCTGGCCAGCGACCGTCCTCCCGTGGACCTGAAATGGCTGCAGGACCGCCTGCTGACACGCTTCTCCTGTGGCTTGATAGCTGAGCTGGAGAAACCCAATGAGCAGCTGTGCATCGATATCCTGAACTTGAAGTGTCGTCGTGATGGCTTGAAGATTCCCGAGGATGTCATCCGTTTCATTGCCAAGACGGCCAATGGCTCGGTGCGCGATCTGGAGGGTGTCATTAACTCGCTGCTGGCCTATTCTGTCGTCTACAATACCAATATCGACATGCGTCTGGCAGAGCGCGTCATCAAGCGTGCCGTGAAGGTAGACAACAAGCCGCTGACGGTTGACGACATTCTGGAGAAGGTATGCAACCACTACGGTGTTTCACAGCAGAATGTGTTCAGCCGTTCTCGTAAGCGCGACTTCGTCCTGGTACGCCAGATATCGATGTACCTGGCTCAGAAGTACACCAAGATGCCTGCCTCCCGTATAGGACAGCTCATAGGCGGACGTGACCATTCTACCGTCATACACAGCTGCTCTACCATTGAGCAGCGTCTGAAGGTAGACAAGATGTTCGGTGCCGAGCTGACCAGCATCGAGAACTCCTTCAAGCTGAAGAAATAGTTTTAGCTAAAGGCTCCCAGGAACGTTTTATTTCCCTAAGAACTTCGTGTCCAGGTAGGCCTGGAAGGCTTCTTTGTACATGTCGCCAATGGGCAGGTAGGTCTCGCTGTCCATGATGACACGGTTCTTGTTGACTTCCTGGATCTTTGTCAGGTTGATGATGTAGGAGCGGTGTATGCGCATGAAATAGTCTGGCAGGCGCTCTTCCATCTTCTTCATCGACAGCAGAGTGACGATGGGCTTCTGCTCACTCTCCAGATACACCTTCAGGTACTCGCTCATGGCCTCTATATAGCGGATGTCGCTGATGCTGACCTTCACAATGCGGTACTCCGTCTTCAGGAAGATGGTGTCGTCAGTGGCCGCAGAATCGCCTGTGGGAGCACCCTGTGGTCTTGTGGTTCCCTCGGAGGCAGCAGGGGCGGCTTGTGTTTCCAGCCTCTCCTTCAGCCTCAGGGCGGCCCGCTGGAAGTCCTGCATGCCAAAAGGCTTGAGCAGGTAGTCTACGGCATTGACCTTAAAGCCCTCCACCGCATATTCCGCATAGGCTGTGGTGAACACGATGAGGGGAGGCACTATGAGCGACTTCACGAAGTCCATGCCGTTGAGGTCAGGCATGTTGATGTCGCAGAAGATGGCATCCACCGTGTCTTGTTCCAGGAACTGTTTCGCCTCTATGGCACTCTGGCACTGGGCTGCCAGCTCCAGGAAGGGTACTTTGCCAATGTAGGCTGCTAGCTGTTGGAGCGCTAAGGGCTCGTCGTCAATGGCCATGCATCTAATCATGATAGTGGTATTGTTAGTTCAACGTTGTATATGTCAGGTTCGTCCTGTATGTTTAGCGTAAAATTGTTGTCATATAGTAAGTGTAGTCTTTGTTTTACATTGGCGAGTCCTACACCGCCTTTTTCCTGATTGGGCTTCTCTGCCTTCGAGTTACGACATTGGAAGTAGAGCTTTTCGCTGACCGTTACCCGTATGTCGATGAATGACTCGTGCTGGTACGAGATGCCGTGCTTGAAGGCATTCTCTATAAAGGTGATGAGCATCAGCGGCGGAATAAGCTTGTCGGGAGCCCCTGTGGGCAGGTCTACCGAAATCTTTACCTTGTCGGTATAGCGCAGTCGCATCAGGGTGATGTAGTTGCGTATGAAGTCGAACTCACGCGTCAGGGGTACTCCGTGCTTGTCGCCCTCATAGAGTACGAAGCGCATCATCTTCGACAGCTCCAGGATGGTGTCCTTGGCCTTCTCGGGGTCTATGTCCACCAGGGCGTGGATGTTGTTCAGCGTGTTCATGAAGAAGTGCGGGTTAATCTGATACTTCAGATACTCCAGCTGCTGCTCCAGGTTCTGCTTTTCCAGCTCCACCAGCTTTTTCTGGTCCTTACGCGACTTGAAGTAGCCCTTGATGCCCAGGTTGGCACCAAACATCAGTATCAGAATGACGATGGCTACGATGTCGTGCTCACTCAGCAACATCGGAGGAACTTTCTTGTGCATCCGCATGTCGTCGTCCGGCTTGTAGTCGGGCTTGCGGTCAGGTGGGGCAGGGTGCTCTCCATCGGCAAACTCCGGTGGCCTGTGGTCACCGTCCCTGTGGGGTGGATGTTTTCCGTCGTGCTTTCCGTCACGCTGTTCCATGGGTCGTGGGCCATGGCGCATGTTGTCGGGCTTGCTGGTGAACTGATAGGCCATAAAGGCTGCCAGCACACATCCTGTCAGTGTGAAGTACAGCCAGCGCTTATGCTTCCATATCAGCATGGGAGCCAGCACGAAGTTGTGAAGCAGGAAGAGTGCCAGGTAGATGGCAATGAGTTTCCATACCATCAGCACCTCCTCCCACTCGAAGGTCAGTGTGGAGTTGCTGGCAGTGCGGATATAGAGGCTCAGCAGGGGCGCTGCGAAGAGTAATCCCCACAGCGCCACATATACTGCGTTTTCGTATTTAGACTGTTGTTGCATCCATTTCATAGAACGCTGATGTTACATTTTTTATTGTTTACAGATGCTTACAGATTTAATGTCCCCCAGGACCGCCACCGCCAGGCTGATTGCCGCCAGGACCTCCTCCTTGGCCACCGGAGTAGCTGCTGAGGCTGACAGATGTGCCACCACTGGCGTTGCTATTGCCATTGCCGTTCCAGAAGCTGGTGCCGCTACCTGTCACACCCGACATCAGAGACGGTGTACCTTTGGTGTAGACAGCCATCGTCGACCCCATCGAGCTGTTCGAGGGAACCTTGAAGGCAAAAGCAATCTCGGAACCGTTGTAGAGTGCATACCATGTGCCCTTGCTGTAAGAAGCTGACTTGGCCGTGCCCCCAGAAATGCTGGAGTTATTCTCGAAGCCACCGATGGCTACGATATTGCCACCTGAGATATAGAGCTTATAGCCGCCTTCGGTGTTGGCGTCTATTCCTACTTCAGGCTGCGCTTTTGCCACAGCAAAGATGTTACCGCCTGTGATATACAAGTTGCCGTTGGCGTCCAGGCCGTCGTTGCCTGACGAGTTAGCCATGATGTATCCGCCAGAGATGGTCATGTGACTGCTTGAGTTGATGGCATCATCGCCCGAGTAGGCGTAGACGTAGCCGTCGCTGATGTCGAGTGTCGACTTGGTTTCGATGGCTTCGTGGTAAGAGGCACTGACGTTTACTGTACCGCCAGAGATGGTCATGGCACCATCTGCCTTGATGCCCTTGGGCGAAGTTTTCAAGGCGTCAGCCAGCTTCTCTGTAGTCGATGACGTAGTGGTCGTCTTAATGGTTGTATTGCTGGTGCTAGCGCAGTATGCAATCTGACCTGTTGTGGTGACGTTGACAGTGCCTCCGCTGATGGCCAGGGTGCCGTCTACCTTGATACCCTTGCCGCCAGAGCCGGTGCTGGTAAGCGTCAGTGTGCCACCGCTGATGGTCATGTTTCCGTCGGCGCTAAGGCACTTGCTGCCCTTCACCTCTGCATCGTCGCTATCCCAGGTAGCAGCGCCCTCCGACTTTACTGTGAGGGTAAGTGGGGTGTCGCTGGCAGACTCGCTGATATGGATGTTACCTGCAGACTTGATACCCTTTGAAGCTGCTGCTGTGAAGGTAATCGTCACTGTTCCGCCCTCCAGGTAGATGTTACCCGTGTCTTCGTCCTCGTGGCCTCCCTCGGCAGCGTCAGTAGCAGCTATGGAGGTACCCTCGTCGTTGTCTATGTCACATTGTATGCCGTCATCGCCTGTACCGCTAATGGTCAGCGTACCGCTCTTCATGAGGAAGTACTCGTTGCACGACAGACCATCCTTCGTAGCTGCCAGGATATTCACGGTACAGTTCTTCATCTCGGTGTAGTCGCCACTCTTGATGCCGTGAGCCTTGCTGCCGTAGGCATAGACGTTCAGCGTGCCCTTGCCCTTCAGCTCCAGGTGTCCCTTGCAGTAGAGACAACCCTTCTCGGTGTTGGACTCACCATCCTTCAGCGTATTGGTAGTACCTTTCTTGACACTGAAGGCAATGCGCTTGCCATTGGTGATGTTGATAGGTGCACCACTGGGGTTGGTCAGCTCCAGACCGTTGACTTCCACCGTACACTTGGCACTGCCAGCCAGCGTCAGCGAACCGTCTGTAGAAGCACCGCTGAGGTTATAGGTGATCTCTGAGAACGTGCCAGCAGTGATGAGATCGTTGGTGATAGCATCGCTCTGGGTAATGCTTACATGGGCTCCGCTGACGGTAGCAGTCACGTATTGGGCGATGTTGCCTGCCACGTATACCAAGGCCGACGTGCCGTTATACACCACGTTGACGGTATTGTCGGTGACGCTGCTCTCGTCGGTATACATCTTGGTAATGTCGCTGATGGAGTAGGTCTTGCCGAGGATGGTCAGGGCCGTACCGTCAGTATATGTCATCTCACCAGCCTGGGTGGCAGGATACTGGTCTGTAGTGCTGCCCACGGTGACATTCAGCGTTTGTGCCTGTGTCACTATGTAGGTCAGTACCAGTGTGAGCGTCATCAGAAGCTTTTTCATTTTATCTGTACTTTAGAGGTTTTACCGTTGCTCTTGATGACATAGATACCGCGTGAGAGTTGACTGCCATTGGGGAGGCGACGTCCGTTCAGGTCGTAGATCTCCGTAGCGCTGTCAATGGTTACCGCAGCGCTTTCAATGGTCTGTATGCCTGTGGCATTGTCGTTAGAGAAAGCCATCTTCGTGAGCTTCGTCAGCTCGATGGTTACTGTCTCGCTGCCACTGGTAGCTATCAGACTTCCGTTAGAGAAGGTGATGTTCAGGTCGCTGGCACTGATGGCCTGCGTCGTATTGTCGTTCAGCGTGAAAACCAGATAGTTGTAATCAGCTGCCCTCATGCCTAAAGTCAGGACTGTGAGGAAGGTTAGAACCATGATTTTTTTCATTGTGTTATTGATTTTTGTTGGCTGTATGAATTAACTGGGTAATTGAAATGCTGCAAATAGAGCCGTGGGGTGGTCGTTTACCAACGACCACCGCCAGGACCGCCACCCATGCCACCGGTATAGCTGGAGAGTGATACTGTAGTGCCACCGCTTACCGTTGCACTGGCAATGCCCAGGCCACCGAAGTACGATGTGCCGCCAGAGACTGTCACACCCGACAGGAGGGTAGGTGTCTGTGGAGTCGATACTACCAGGCCGCTGCCACCGCTTGAGGGTGTCTTGAAGGCGAAGGTGCTACCGTTATAGGTCAGAGCGTACCAGGTGTTTGAGCTCCATGATGACTGATAACATGCCTGCGACAGTGATGAGCCGTTTTCCAGTCCGCCTACGGCTACGATGACACCACCTGTCACGTACAGCTTCTTGCCACCTTCTGTGTTGGCATCGATGGCCACCTCAGGAGAGCCTGAGCAGATGGCGTATACCACACCACCACTGATGCGGCAGTCGCCATTGGCATCCAGACCGTCGTTATGCTGTCCCTGAGCGTATACGTAGCCACCGCTGATGTTCATGTCACCTTTTGAGTTGATGGCGTCGTCATAGGCATACGAGGCTACCTCGCCACCGCTGATGGTCAGCGCACTCTTCGTCTCGATGCCCTCACCGTTGTATCCACTGGTGCGTACCCAGACACGTCCGCCCTTGATGAGGAGGTCTCCTTCTGCCTTGATACCCTTTGGCGATGAGTAGTAGTCGCTGCTTACATTGTCCGTATTGCCGGTATAGTTGGTGTTCTCCTGAGAACCGTTGTTGTAGTACAGCCCGCCCTCGGTGATGACGTAGGTGCTGCCACCATTGAAGTAAGCCTGCTCGTCAACATTGATGCCCTTGCCACCAGAACCGGTGCTCTTGAGCCACAGCTCACCACCATTCATGGTGAATACCGAGTCAGCCTTGATACACGATGCACTCTTGGTCTCCTTGTCTTCCGTGTCGTACACGCCCTTGCCGGTAGTGACGACAGTGGTGCGTCCTCCGTTTACCATGATGTTCGACTCGCAGTTGATGCCCTTCGCAGCAGCAGCCGATACCTCCACGTTCAGGATACCGCCATTGATGAATATGCCGTCATTGGCCTTGATACCGTGGTTGGCAGTCGACTTGGCGTAGATGTTGTTGCCCGTATTGAAGATGATGTAGTCTGCCGAGTGGATGGCATTGTTATAGTTGCCGTAGACCTCCAGCTTTCCGTTGCCGTTGAACATCAGCTTACCCTTGCAATAGAGTGCACCCTTGTGGTCGTTCTTCGAGGTGGTGCCGTCAGTCAGCTTGTTGGTGCTACCGTCAGCCAGCATAATGAAGGCACGTTTCTTCGACAGCAGGTTCAGGGCTGCCGAGTCAGGGTTGGTAATGTCTACTCCGTCCAGGATGACCTCATACTTCTTGTCGCCAAGGATGGTCAGCGAACCGTTGCTGGTGCTACCCGTAACCTTGTAGCAGACATTCTTCTCGCTAGCATGGTCTGCCGTCACGTGACCGCCATTCACCGTTACCGTCACGCCATTCTCAGTCTTGGCAGTAGGATTAGACAGGTCAATGGTTATTGTAGGCTCTTGCTCGTTAAATGAGTTAGCCGACGTGTTGGACAGGTTGTCCTCCTCGTCAGGATAGTAGACGGTACCCAGGTCGCTGGTAGGCTCAGCCGTTGCCAGGTCTATTGCTACCGTAAATGTTGTCAGATCGCCGGAAGCAACGCTACTGCTGCCGCCAGCTCCCGTATTGCCACCAGTGTTTTCTCCCGTATTGTCTTCGGGGAAGGTGTAGTTGTTGTTACTCTCAAACGGATCGTCAGAAGAACATGCCGTTGTCACTGTCATCAATGCTGTCAGCATCATCAGAATCATCATCTTTTTCATCTCTTTCACTTTTCGTTAATATTTTCGTTTCTGATGGCAAAAGTAGACAAAAAAAACCGATTCGAGAAAAATATTCAGCGAACCGGCTTATTTCTTCAACGAAAGGTGACGATTACAGTCCCAGAGCTTCCTTGGTCTTGTTAGCAGCAGCGTCTACAGCCTCGCCAGCCTTCTCCTTGGCAGCGTCCTTAGCTTCCTCAGCCTTCTCGTTCACAGCGTCAACAGCAGCGTCCTTAGCCTCGCTGGCAGCCTCGCCAACCTGCTGGAGCAGACCGCTGACAATATTCTCGGGCTCAGCATCTGTCAGAGCGCTTACAGCAGCAGCTACGGCAGCATTGTCACCAACCACAGCCTTCACCTTGTCAGCATTCTCCTTCAGGAAGCTCTGTACCTTTGCTACATACTCCTTGGCAATCTCGGGGTTGTTCTTGATCAGCTCGGCAATCTTGGTCTTCACCGTCTCAATGACCTGCTGCAGCTTGCTGGCGTCACCAGCCTCCAACTGCTCTGACAGGGCTGCAATAGAAGCCTGAGCCTCCTCGTCAACGTTGATAGCAACAACCTCTGTGCTGTCAGCAGCAGCCTCGGCAGCCTGCTGAGTCTTGTTACCGCACGATGTGAAACCGATGGCAGCTACAGCCATCACTGCTAAAAGAATCTTCTTCATAGTTTTTCTTTCTCCTTTAATTATTAAACAATGTTTAGTTCACAAAAACTGCCGCAAAGATACGCTATTTATTCATTCGTTGTTAAATTCTTTTCGTTTTTTTAACAATAAACCGCACTCTTCATGCCTCAGGGTTGCCATCAGACACACTTAGCGCAGCGTCAGTTCCACAGGACAATGGTCAGAGCCCATAATCTCCGTATGAATCTTTGCATCGGCAATCTGCTCTCGCAGTCGTTCCGAGGTCACAAAGTAGTCTATACGCCATCCAGCGTTCTTCTGTCGTGCCTGGAAGCGGTACGACCACCATGAGTACGTCACCTGTTCAGGATACAGCGTACGGAAGGTGTCTATGAAGCCACTATTTAATAATAAGGTGAACTTCTGACGCTCCTGGTCCGTGAAACCGGCATTCTGACGGTTCGTCTTCGGGTTCTTCAGGTCTATCTCCTCATGTGCCACGTTCAGGTCGCCACACAGGATGACAGGCTTCTTCTGGTCCAGCGTCATGAGGTAGCTCCTGAAGTCGTCTTCCCACTGCATGCGGTAGTCCAGGCGTTTCAGACCGTCCTGCGAGTTGGGTGTATAGCAGCATACCAGGAAGAACTGCTCCATCTCCAGCGTGATGACACGTCCCTCGTGGTTGTGCTCGTCTATGCCTATGCCATAGCTCACGTTCAGCGGCTGGTGGCGTGTAAAGACAGCAGTCCCCGAGTAGCCCTTCTTCTCTGCGTAGTTCCAGTACGACTGGTAGCCCTCAAACTCCAGGTCCAGCTGACCTTCCTGCATCTTGGTCTCTTGCAGACAAAAGAAATCAGCGTCCATCTGTCGGAAGATGTCGCTGAATCCTTTTCCTTCACAGGCACGTAGCCCGTTGACGTTCCATGAAATGAGTTTCATTCCTCTAAACTCTAATCTCTAAACTTTAAACTCTAAACTCTAAACTTTAACCGAGCTTAGAACTTAGCCATCTTGATGGCAACGACAGCGCACTCGTCGCCCTTGTTGCCCAGACGTCCTCCTGAACGGTCTTGAGCCTGCTGCAGATTCTCTGTGGTGAGCAAGCCAAAGACGACAGGAATGTTGGAGGTGGCGTTCAGACGGGCTATGCCTGCTGTGACACCCTGACAGATGTAGTCGAAGTGGGGAGTCTCGCCACGGATGACGGAACCGAGGATGATGACAGCGTCATAGCCGTCGTTGAGGGTCATCTGGTGGGCACCGTAGATGAGCTCGAAGGAGCCTGGTACGGTCTTCACATGGATGTTCTCGGGTAGCGCACCATGGCGCTCAAGGGTATTAACGCAGCCGTCGAGCAGCGCCCCGGTAATCTCAGGGTTCCACTCGGCGACAACAATACCGAATATCATGTTGGAGGCGTCAGGGACTTTCTCCAGATTGTATTCAGAGAGGTTTTTGGTAGCCACAGGCTTGTACTTTTTCCTTGTTACCTTATTATTTTACGCTGGCGCGCTCAATATATGCGTCGATGGTCTGGTACTGCATGGAGTTGAAGTACTTCTCCTTCACTTCCTGGTACAGCTTCAGTGCCTCGTCTTTCTTGCCCTGGCTCTCGAGAATCTCACCAGCCTGGATGAGGAAGGTGGGTGACAGTGAGTTGTTGTCAGCCTTGCTGGCAGCCTTCTTCAGGTGCTCAACAGCCTTGTCAAGCTGGTTCAGGTTTGCATAGGCGTTGCCCAGGGCACCCTCTGCTGCGGGAGTAATCATCTGGTCGTCCTTGCCGCTGAAGCTCTCCAGGGCGTCGACAGCCTCCTGCCACTTGCCGAGGTTAGCCTGGCAGAGACCGATATAAAGCTGTGCCAAGTTGCCTGCGTCAGTAGAGCTGTAGTCGCTGGCTACCTTCTGGAACAGGGGGAGCGCCTTGTCGTACTGTTCCCCGGCGAATACTTCCTGTGCCTTGGCAAGCTCTGTGCTGGCTTCATCCTGGCGAGGCTGGAAGTAATAGGTATTTGCGAGAATTGCACATGCAACGACTGCGATGACAGCAATCACTGCGATGATGATGGCCTTCTTATTTTTCTCGAAAAAGGCTTCGGTCTTGTTGACCTGCTGCTCTTGAGCGGCAGCCTGCTGTTGATTCTTGTTTGCCATTATTTTGTTGTTTTTTTATTGTTCGAGCGTAAATCGGGTGCAAGTCGAATGCAGAATCAAGCTAGCTTGAATTCTGCTGAGACGCAGCCTCGATTCACGAAATATTCGTAAATCGGGTGCAAAGGTACAAATAAGCGAGCAAAAAACCAAATAAATATTTGAGATTTTTCGAGCGAGCGTACTTTCGACGAAGTCAAAGGTACGAAATATTTGTGAATTACGCATTATAAATTATGATTTTTTTTCGTACCTTTGCATGCGAAATGATACTCACGAAGCTATCCATACTTAATTACAAGAACATTCGCGAGGCCACGCTCGAGCTGTCACCGAAGATGAATTGCTTCATCGGTCCGAATGGAGTGGGGAAGACGAATGTCTTGGATGCCGTGTACTATCTCTCGTTCTGCCGCTCAGCCTCCAACCCTATTGACTCGCAGGTGATACGTCACGACGAGCCCTTCTGCATGTTAGAAGGAACCTATGTGACAGATGGTAATGGCCTGGGACTCCACCCTGATAGTCAGGAGCTTACGATCTCTGTGGGAATGAAACGAGGCCAGAAGAAACACTTCAAGCGCAACAAGAAGGAATACAAGAGACTGTCGGAGCACATCGGCCTGATTCCCCTCGTGGTGGTGTCACCTTCAGACACACTGCTCATAGAGAGTGGCAGCGAAGAGCGCAGAAGACTGATGGATATCGTCATCTCGCAGTACGACCGTCCTTATATAGACCATCTGAGTCGCTATAACAACGCCCTGGCCCAGCGTAATAGTCTGCTGAAGATGGAAGACCAGACGCCAGACCCTCAGCTCATGCAGATATGGGAAGAGCAGATGGCTGAGGAGGGCGAGCAGCTGTACCAGCGCAGGATGACGTTTGTAGAGGAGCTGACACCCGTTTTCCAGGACTATTACCAGCAGATTTCCCAGCATCGCGAACAGGTAGGTCTTCGCTATGTGTCTCACTGTCAGCGTGGTCCACTGCTAGAGGTGATTCAGCGTGACAGGCACAAAGACCTGGCTGTAGGCTATTCGCTGCATGGTGTACATCGCGACGACCTGGAGTTTACCTTAGCCGGTCACCAGATGAAGCGCGAGGGCTCACAGGGACAGAACAAGACCTATGTCATTGCGCTGAAGCTGGCCCAGTTTGACTTCCTCAAGCGTACAGCCTCTCAGACGACACCCCTGCTCTTGCTTGACGATATTTTTGACAAGCTGGATGCCCAGCGCGTGGAGCAGATAGTCCACCTGGTGTCGGGCAACAACTTCGGACAGATATTCATTACCGATACCAATCGTGACCACTTGGACCAGATCTTGCGCAACTCAGCGCTGGACTACAAGATATTCCATGTGGACGATGGTGAAATAAGTGAGAAGTGATGTTTAAGCGTAACGTACAACAGGTCAGGGACTTAATCATGCAGGTGCTGCGTGAGCAAGGACTGGAGACACCCTTGAACCAGAAGCGGCTGGTAGAAGCCTGGCCTGAGGTCGTGGGACCTGTCATAGCCCGCTATACGCTGAATGCGTATATCTACAATCAGACGCTCTATGTACGTCTGTCGAATCCTGCCTTGCGGGCAGACCTGAGCATGCGTCGTACTGAACTGACCCAACAGCTCAATGCGGCAGTGGGCGAACAGGTTATTACAGATGTCAGGTTTGGCTAACAGACGACGCAGTCCATCGCCATGTCGTTAGCGTCAGTAGGCACTGCATCGACCATCTGCCAGGGAAAACACAAGCCGATTTTGTAAAGTGTTAGCGTGGAGGACTGAGCGAGGAAACGGTCATAGTAGCCTCTGCCTCTGCCCAGACGATGTCCTGCCCTGTCGAAGGCCATACCGGGAACGACAGCTACATCGATGGTACCATACGCCGTAAACTGCTCTCCAACAGGCTCCCAGATGCCCATGGCACCCTGCTGCAGGTCTTGGCGTCCTGTATACCGGCACAGCTCCATCTCCGTGTCGCTGACGACACGAGGCAGCAGGATGGTCTTGCCTTGCAGGACGAGCTCGTCCAGGAGTGGCAGCGTCTGTACCTCGTCAGGCAGGGCATTATATATAAATATGGTACGTGCGCGAGAGAAATGCTCGTTCTCTTTCAGCCGGGCTATGATGTCAGCAGAACAGTCGTCTGCGGCATGCTGTTGCTTCCGCAGACGCATCAGCTGTCGTAACTCTTTCTTGGTCATGCCGCTTTCTTCATGTCCTTTTCCTTGGCAGGGGCAGCAGGGAAGGCTTCATTCTCGCGGAATATGCGCAGTGTCTCGCTGATGGCAGGGTCGTCCCCGTTCAGGAACTTGATCCATGCCTCCTCACTCATCATGTTATAGATGATGCGACTGTTGATGTAGCGCTCCAGCAGCTTGTACGACTTCTGTATCATGAGGTTACGGCGCTTCAGTCCCTGCTTGTCAGCATAGTTGGCGAAGATCTCCACCGTGTTCTGCTTCTTCAGGTAGCTCTCCAGCGCATCCACCGTATTCAGCTCCTTCAGCTTCTGACGGTTGTTGTCAGTATATTCGAAGGCAAACTGGATGATGAGACCGCTCATAGAGGCCTGCTTGTAGTAGCTGGTGACGTTCGTGGTATCCTCAGCCACGAAGATGTCGGGAGTGATGCCACCACCACCGTAGACGGGACGTCCGTTGTTGGTGTGGTACTCAGGTCCCTCGTGCTTGATGCTGTCTTGCGAGAAGAACTCACCATGCTCATAGCGTGTCAGGATGTCCTCCTCGTAGTTCTTGTTCTCGCCAGAGGTGTAGGGCTTCTGTATGCAACGGCCTGAGGGCGAGTAGTAGCGGGCTATGGTCAGGCGTATCATAGAGCGGTCGTTGAACTCAATGGGCTGCTGTACCAGTCCCTTACCGAAGGAGCGGCGTCCTATGATGGTACCTCTGTCGTTGTCCTGAATGGCACCGGCCAGGATCTCTGAGGCTGAGGCAGAGCCTTCGTCAATGAGTACTACGAGGGGTATGTGCTGGTAGGAGCCTCGTCCGTCACTGCGATACTCCTGTCGGGGTGACTTACGTCCCTGGGTGTAGACGATGAGTCGGTTTCTGGGCAGGAACTCGTTGGCTATCTGTACTGCCGACTGCAGGTATCCGCCTGTATTGCCTCGCAGGTCGATGGTCAGGTTGCTCACTCGCTGCTGCGAGAGCTTTGCCAGCGCGATGAGCAACTCAGGATAGGTGTTCTCGCCAAAGTTCTTGATGCGGATGTAGCCTGTCTCTGAGTTTAGCATGTAGGCTGCTGTCACACTCTTGGTGGGTATCTCCCCACGGGTGACCACATACTCACGGATCTTCTTCTCACCGAAGCGCATGATGCCCAGCTTCACCTTGGTGTCCTTGGGACCCTTCAGACGGTGCATGGCTTCCTCGTTGGTGAGCTTCTTACCGGTGAAGTTGTCACCATCCACCTGTACGATCTTGTCACCCGCTATCAGTCCTGCACGCTCTGCAGGGCCATTGCTGATGACCTGCTGCACATGCAGCGTATCGTGGCGGATGGTAAACTCAATGCCTACGCCCGAGAACGACCCACGCAGGTCGTCAGTGGCCTGCTGGACATCCTTGGCAGAGATGTATACCGAGTGGGGGTCCAGCTCAGACAATATCTGGGGCATGGCCTTCTCTACCAGGTCATTCACGTCTACCGTGTCTACATACTGGTCGTCTACGATGTGCAGCAGGTTGTTCAGCTTGTTGCTGCTGGTGTTGATGATGCTTAGTCTGTTGCCCGAGAAGTGGTTGGCATAGAACGTGCCGATGAGGATTCCCACCACCACGCAGATAGCCATTATCAGGGGCATGAAGCGGTTATTCTTTTTCTGTGTCATTGTCGTCGGGGTTTAAGTAGATGACTTCTATTCCTGCACGTTCCAGCAACTCTATGCCGTCCGTCAGGCGGTATTTCTCACCATAGACCACACGTCTGATACCTGCCTGGATAATGAGCTTGGCACACTCTATGCAGGGCGATGCCGTAATGTAGATGGTCGAGCCGTCAGAGTTGTTCGAGCTTCGGGCCAGCTTGGTGATGGCGTTGGCCTCGGCATGCAGCACGTAAGGCTTGGTAAGGCCGTTGTCGTCCTCACAGATGTTCTCGAAACCACTGGGCGTACCATTGTAGCCATCGCTGATAATCATGCCCTCCTTGACCACCAGCGCACCCACCTGGCGACGTTGGCAGTAGGAGTTCTGGGCCCATATCCTGGCCATCATCAGATAGCGCAGGTCAAACTGTCTTTGTTTTTTTAATTCCATTTCTCTTCAGTAATGCGTCTATTGTCGGTTCACCGCCACGGAAACGCTTGTACAGCTCCATGGGGTGCTCTGTACCTCCCTTGCTCAGGATGTTGTCACGGAACGACTGTGCTGTCTTCTGGTCGAAGATGCCATGACGCTTGAATACGCTGAAGGCATCGGCATCCAGCACCTCGGCCCACTTGTACGAGTAGTAGCCTGCCGCATAGCCACCAGCCATGATATGCGAGAACTGCACCGTCATGCAGGTGTCTTTCAGCTGTTCGCCCAGGATGGCTTTCTTCCAGGCTTTCTTCTCAAAGGCGATGATGTTGTCCTTGAACTCGTCCTTCTTCGTATAGTAGGCCATGTCCAGCAGTCCTAGCGACACCTGTCGCAGACAGGCCGTAGCTGCCATGAAGTTACGGCTTTTGACGATGCGTCGTATCAGCTCGTCAGGCAGGGGCTCACCCGTCTGGTAGTGGAAGGCGAAGGTGCGCAGGAACTCTTTCTCTATGGCGTAGTTCTCCATGAACTGCGAGGGTAGCTCCACGAAGTCCCACCATACGTTGGTTCCTGAGAGCGACTTAAAGCGGGTATTGGCAAACATGCCGTGTAGCGAGTGTCCGAACTCATGCAGGAAGGTCTCCACCTCGCCCAGCGTCAGCAGGGCAGGCTTGTCGGCAGTAGGCTTGGTCAGGTTCATCACCACCGAGACGTGAGGACGCACATTCTCGCCCTTCCTGTCGATGTACTGTCCCTGGTATTCCGTCATCCAGGCTCCTCCCTGCTTACCCTTGCGTGGATGGAAGTCGGCATAGAACACTGCCAGATAGCTGCCGTCCTTGTCGAAGACCTCGTAGGCACGTACATCAGGATGATAGACGGGAATGTCCTTGTTTTCCTTAAACGTGATGCCATACAAGCGGTTGGCCAGTCCGAAGACGC
The DNA here is from genome assembly GCA_017389705.1 of Prevotella sp. Taxonomy (GTDB): domain Bacteria; phylum Bacteroidota; class Bacteroidia; order Bacteroidales; family Bacteroidaceae; genus Prevotella. The sequence goes on along the minus strand of JAFPEE010000016.1, from coordinate 13,876 downwards.
CCTTGATGACGTTTGACAGCTCGAAGTAGGGACGTAGCATCTCTGCATCCAGGTTGTATTTCTTCATCTGCAGCTTGTGCGAGTAGAAAGCACTGTCCCATGGCTGCATTTTCAGCTCTTGGCCTTCAGCCTTGAGCTTTTGGCTTTCCTTGGCGAAGAGTTTCTTTAGCTCGTTGCGCTCTTGGAGTGCTGTAGGCTTGTAGGCGTCGATGAGGTCATCCAGCAGACGGTACACATGACGGGTGTTTGTTGCCATGCGACGCTTCAGCACATAGTCGGCATACGTCTTGTAACCCAGCAGCTGGGCTATCTCACGACGCAGGTTCACCAGTCGCTGACAGATCTCCAGGTTGTTCTCACTGTTGTCGTGGGTGCAGAGGGTATTGCGGGCCATGTACATCTTCTTCCTCAGCTCGCGTTGTGTCGAGTAGGTCATGAAAGGCGAGTACGAAGGGTAGTCCAGGGTGAAACGCCAGCCTTTCTGGCTCTTGGCATCAGACTCTTGGCTCTTGGCTTCGTCCCATGCCAGGGCAGCTGCCTCACGGGCTGTCTCGGGAAGTCCTTCCAGCAGGGCCTCGTCAGTGATGTCCAGCGTGAAGGCTTTCTGCTCCTTCAGCAGGTTCTGCGAGAACTGCAGGCTTAGCATGGAGGCTTCCTCCGTCAACTGGCGCAGCTTGGCCTTGCCAGCCTCGTCCAGCAGGGCTCCAGAGCGCACAAAACCCTGATAGCAGTTGTCCAGCAGACGCTTCTCCTCTGCCGTCAGCTTCCGATGGTGCAGGTGCACCTGACAGATACGCTCAAACAGTCTGGGATTCAGTCTGACGTCGTTAGCATGCTGGGTCAGCAGGGGCTGCATCTTCTGTGCCAGTGCATCCATCTCGTCGTTGGTCTCTGCCGACAGCAGGTTGAAGAATACCGTCGACACCCTCGACAGCAGGTCGTAGTAGCCCTCGTCCTCCTCCGTACTGATAATGGTATTGTCGAAGGTAGGTTTCTCGGGGTTGTTGATGGTCTTCTCTATCTGCTCGTTGTCACGACGGATACCTTCCATGAAAGCCTCCTCGAAGTCTTCCAGGCGGATACGGTCAAAAGGGGCCGTATCATGTGGCGTACCATAGGGTATTAAAAATGGATTCTGATGCTCACTCATACTCTCACTTATACTCTCACTTATACTTACGCTTATTCTAACGCTTCTCTTTTAGCCTGCAAAGGTACGAATAAATGAGCACAATGCAAAATAAAATAGGTTTTATTTTCATTGTCGAATCTCACACAGATTTCACAGATCTATTTTTGAACACGAATGACACGAATCTCTCGAATCTAACGAATAATTATCCGTTTTATCCGTTAAATCCGTGTTCGTTATTATTATTCGTGTTATTTGTGAGATTCGTGTTCGTTATTTCTATTCGTGTTAATTCGTGAGATTCTTCGACTAAAGATCGAAGTGTGGCGTTGCAATCGTGTTCTCTTTACTTCAGCTCATAGTTATGCACATACTCTTTGAGGAATTCCGCAGCCTCGGCACGGTCAGGCAGGTAACGCAGGATGATGGTGATGACGCGTGTGGAGTCGTCAATGACCTTGGCATAGTATTCAAAGTCACCCTCCTGTCCCGTATGAATGGAGCAGGTGTCAGTAGCCTCCAGCAGCTCGGCACCCATGCCCATGAACTGCTGTCCTGGCGTACGGAAAAGGTCATCGCCCTTGTACATCTGCTGTTCCATGAACGACAGCGAGAGGTCCTCGCTCATGAACACCTCCATCTGCTCGTCCTCCAGATACTGGTGACGCAGGTAGCTGGGGTAGGTGATGTCAATGTCCAGCGTAGGACTGTGATAGCTCACCAGGGTCGACTTCGACAGCGCTATATTCAGGCTGTCGTCAGCGGTGATGACATTATTGAACGACTTCAGCTGTTGCCTGTTCTGACAGGCCCAGCACAGCAGCAACATGGCGCAGGAAGCAAGATAGAATAGTTTTTTCATCACTTATCACTTAACACTTCTTACATGAGTAGTCTTTCGAGCATGGGTATCTCTATGCGTCCCCGGTGCAGGGTCAGCAAGCCGTCCTCCTGCATCTGGTTCAGGGCCTTGCTGATGTCCAGGCGACTGTCGTTAAGGTCAGCAGCCAACTGGTTCATCAGCAGGTAGAAGATCTTAGGACCTGCAGGGTATAGACAGCGTGAGAAGAAAAAGCGGGTCATACGCTCCCGCAGCGACTGTGGAGCCTGTCGCCACAGGTTGTTTCGCAGGCGCTGCGTCTCGGTAGTCGCCAGGTTCAGCATGTTCAGACGGAACACCAGCTGTGTCTCCAGCAGCAACAGCACCTCCTGTTTGTCCAGCGTGATGAAGTTACAGGAGTCCAGCGTACGGAAGGTGGTGGTGTAGCGTTGTGTCATGCCGAACAGGTGTTCTGGCTGTACCATGTAGGGGGCACTGACCTGTTCTACGACACGACAGGCATGGTCGTTGCTCTGTGTCTCGGCAGAGAGGGTCCCTGAGGTCAGGAAGATGAGGTGTGTGCAGGGGTCTCCCTCGCGTACCAGCTTTTTGCCTGCAGGCAGCTTGGTGAATCCAAACTTGGTATGACCGGCCACCTGCATGAGGTCGGCATGACTCATACCCTGGAAGAGGGTAAACTGCAACAGCCGGTCATAGATCTCCACCATCACTCCCCTTGTATTTTGTCTTTCAGCGAGGGTGAGTACCAGATACGGTTTTGCCCCTGGTCGTCGTAGATGAAGTACACCATGAGCTCAGGGTGCTTCTCCAGCAGCTCCTTGGCACGCTCCAGCCCCATCACCATGAAGGCCGTGGCATAGGCGTCAGCTTTGGCACACTGGTCTGCCAGCACCGTAGCAGACAGGATGCTGTGCTGTACCGGACGACCTGTCTTGGGGTCTATGGTATGGGCATACTTGTGTCCGCCCTTATAGTAGAAGTTACGGTAGTTGCCACTGGTAGCCATGCACTTGTCTGTCACATTCAGCACCGTCTGCAACTCCCCACCGACAGCCAGCGAGTCGTCAGTAGGCTTGGTAACGCCAATCTTCCAGGGCAAACGCTTGTCGCTGATGCCCTTGGCAGCCACCTCACCGCCTATCTCCACCAGGTAGTTTTGGACGCCCTTGTCACGCAACAGCTGGGCGACCACATCAACGCCATAGCCCTTGGCAATGGCCGAGCAGTCGAGCATCACACGCTGGTCTTCCTTCTGTATGCTGTTGCCTTGGTAGCTTACCTTCTGGTAGCCCACCAACTGGCGCAGCGAGTCCACGACAGCCTCACTGGGCATCTCGCCTTTCTTGAACCCGAAGCCCCAGACATTCACCAGAGGTGCCACCGTGATGTCGAAGGCTCCCTCCGTATCCTTGCTGACCTGCTGGGCCAGGTGGAACACGTTCAGGAACATCTCGTTAGGGCTCACCGCCTCATTGCGGTTGATGCGTGAGATGATGCTCTGCTCGTTGAACATCGACAGGGCAGAGTCCACCTGCAGCATAGCGCTTACCAGCTCAGGCTGCAGGTCCTTGTCGTACTGGTAGCTGATGGAGTATGTCGTGCCGAAGATAGCCCCCGAGCATCGCTGGTAGGGGATATTCTGTTGCTGGCGGATAATCAGGATGGTACCTATGATAAGCACTGCCAGAAACGGCAGCTGCCATATCAGTTTCTTGTTGCGGTCTGCGCCCATAGGTTGTAGTGATTGTCGTTCGTTCTAGATATCGATGATGATGTTGAAGTTGGCCGCTAAGTTGTCCCGGTCGTAGATGCCAAAGCCTGGCACATACCACGTATTGCCGATGTCGCCTTCCTTCGAGAAGAGGCGCCGTTTGTAACGCACATCCCATCCCAGGTGGAAAGGACCGAATATCTTGGCGTCAATGCCAAGTACCAGCTCAAGCCAGTGCATGCTACAGGCCAGACCGTCAACGCCAAAGCCTGCCATCGACTGCCACACAGGATCAGGCAGGTTCTCGCGGATGATGTCCACCTTATAGGCGGTAAAACAATAGCGGAAACCAGCAAACATACGGTAGTCCTGGTGCTTGCGTCTCAGGATGTTCCAGTCCATGCCAATGCGGAAGTAGGGGGCTGTGGTACGGTAGGTGATTTGCGTCACCTCGTCATTCTCGTGCTTGGCACGTCCTATACCCGTCTCAAAGATAGGGAACCACTGGTCGTGCAGGTTGATGCGCAGGGCTCCTCCTATCTCTCCGTGGTCGCCAAAGGCCAGCATAGCTGCTCCCACCAGGTCAAACGACACCGAGAAACCGCGGAAGAAGGGGATGGAGTCCTGTTCCATGCGGAACATCTTCAGCTGAGCCTGTGAGGGCAGTGCTATGAGGAAGAGCAGCAGCAGGCTAACGCTCAGCCTTGCTCGTGAAATAGATGTAGAAATGTGGGTTCGTAGTGTCATAGTTCACTTGGGGGTTCTTGATAACCAGGGAGTCTATAATGTTGTGGGTCGTCATCACCGAGGTAATCGTGTGGAAATAGGCTGCCTGACAGTCTACTGACTCGAAGTGTGGGAAGTTGTCCTTCTTGATGCGTATGGTGTCTACATACTCGTTGTGATCGACATCGCGTATCAGCAGGTACAGCACGTCTTCTGGCTGTGTGTAGCTGATGGGCAACTGGAAGGAGGTGGCATTGGGACCAAAGTAGCAGTTCAGCTCGAGATTGTTTTCACGGTGCGTCGTTATCACCGTGTCAGTGCCGTTGGCTCGCACACTCCACACCCATAGCGTATCGGTGTTCAGCGTGTCAGTAGTACCGTCGGCCTTCTTCAGGCTGTACACCGTGCATACCGTGTTCTTGACAGGGCAGTCAATGCTTGTGCAGGCAGCTAGGATCACCACTGCCAGGAGGACGACAATTATTTTTCGCATCGGATGTTCTCCTCTATTTGATATTCGTTACGTCCTGCACTGTTACGGCTGATGAGGTCACCCAGGAATCCTGCCAGGAACAGCTGTGTACCTATCATCATCATGGTCAGTGCCAGATAGAAATAGGGCGAGTCGGTAATCAGTCGCATGGGGACCCCCCTGTAGATGGCAATGGCTTTCTCTGCCCCTAAGAAGAAGGCGGAAAAGAAGCCGATGATGAACACAATGGTACCTAAGAAGCCGAAGACGTGCATAGGCTTCTTGCCAAAGGTGCCCAGGAACCACAGCGTCATCAGGTCCAGATAGCCGTTGACAAAGCGGTTCCAACCCATGAACTTCGACTTGCCATACTGACGCTTCTGGTGGTGTACCACCTTCTCGCCAATCTTGTCGAAACCGGCATTCTTGGCCAGGTAGGGTATGAAGCGGTGCATCTCGCCAAAGACCTCGATGTTCTTCACCACCTCACGGCGATAGGCCTTCAGACCACAGTTGAAGTCGTGCAGGTTCTTGATGCCGCTGACCTTGCGGGCTGTGGCATTGAAGAGCTTCGTGGGAATGGTCTTCGACAGCGGGTCGTGGCGCTTCTGCTTGTAGCCGCTCACCAGGTCGTACTGCTGCTCCTTAATCATGCGGTAGAGCTCAGGAATCTCGTCTGGTGAGTCCTGCAGGTCGGCATCCATCGTGATGACGACATCGCCCTGAGCCTCCTTGAAACCGCAGTAGAGGGCTGGCGACTTACCGTAGTTGCGACGGAACTTGATGCCTTTGACGTGCTCTGAGCGGGCTGCCAGCTCCGTGATGACATCCCACGAGTGGTCTGTAGAGCCGTCATTGACAAAGATCACTTCAAAAGTGTATTTGTTGGCTGTCATCACACGCTCTATCCAGTCATAGAGCTCCGGCAGCGACTCATCCTCATTATATAAAGGTATAACTACTGATATATCCATTTTCAATTTTCAATTTTCAATTCTCAATTCTCTTTTCATCATTGCTGCGATGGGCAGTCCCAGGAAGAACCCCGACATGATGTTGATGGTCAGCATGTTCAGGGCATAGTCTATGGGACGCATGCTCGCCAGCTGCTTCAGACCCTCTTTCATCTGCTCTGCCAGACCGTACATCTTCATCACCTGCCGACCTTCCTCAGAGTTGGTCATCTCCGTAAACTTACCTAACAGGTAGCCATTGTCGATGAAGGCAAAGTAGATGTATAGTGCTGCTGCCAGCAACAGTCCGGCATAGAAGAAGATCAGGACCGTATAGGCATAGCCTCGCATGAACGAGATGATGCCTTCGCGGGCATAGTCACGGAAGTGGCGCAGCCTGTTGGCAGCATAGAAGGGCGACATGATGGCCAGCACGACAGCTGCCATCCCTAACAGCGGATTGGTCAGCCCCTGCACATAACAGACCAGCGCACCAATCCACAGCAGCGAGAGCAATGCACCGTCCTGTCGGGCAAATGCTTTCAGTTGTACATATTCTTGTGGTGTCATATTTTGCCTGCAAAGGTACGAATAAGTGAGCGAAAAACCAAATTTATTTGGGTTTTTCCGAGCGGAAGTACTTTCGATGCAATCAAAGGTACGAATAAATGAGCACAATGCAAAATAAAATAGGTTTTATTTTCATTGTCGAGTGAAAGTACCTTCGATGCAATCTGATTTATTGCGAAAACATCGAAAAAAACGAAAAACACGAAAACTTATTATTCGATAGATTGCAAAACCCTGAACTTTTTTTATAGAACACGGATCACACGGATTTCACGGATGATGCAGGATTAATTTTTGAACACGAATGACACGAATCTCTCGAATCTAACGAATGATTTCTATTCGTGTCATTAGTGAGATTCGTGTTCGTTTCTCTATCCGTTTTATCCGTTCCATCCGTTCCATCCGTGTTCAAAAATATATCTGCGCTATCTGCGCTCTCTGCGAGACATAATAAAAATAAATCTGTGTCATCTGTGAAATCTGTGTGACATAAAAAAGTTGGCATCGGCGTGGCATCATGTTAAAGGTTGTTAAGGAAAGCCATTTTCTCGATACATCCTTCTCGATTGTTAATCGAAAAGTATTACCTTTGCAGCCGCTTTGAACGAACATGAGCGAGTCCTGTACGGCCAGCTCCCTCGGAATCCCCCAGGATGGGAACATAGCAAGGGTACTTGGTTGTAGCGGCGCGATACAGACAGCTCGCTCACCCGCCTCTTTAGCTCAGTTGGCCAGAGCACGTGATTTGTAATCTCGGGGTCGTTGGTTCGAATCCGACAAGAGGCTCTCCAAACAAGAAAATGACTGTCCTTCACCATCAGGGCAGTCATTTGTTGTTTCCAGAATAATAAGTCTGTTCGTGGTCTTTGAACCGCAGCGTCAGCGAGTCACGTCGCAACAGCTGTATGACGGCAGTGTCCGGGACCTGCTGACTGGTGCTGTCTGTCTGCAGTATCAGCCTTCCGTTGTAGAGGTGCCAGTGCTGGTAGCGTTTCTGCTCAGGATAGCTCACAGGACTCATCTTGTCAGTGCTCTGAGGCTTGCCGGCACCCTGGCTGATGGCTATCCCACCGTTTCTCAGCTGCAGGCTGTACTCCCGGGGCACCATGATACGTTGCAGGATGCTGTCGGGCAGCGGACGGTTCAGATGGCGCAGGGTAGGGGACACCAGGTAGCGCCAACGACCCTGTAGCGTACTGATATTGACGACCATCAGCACCTCTTCCGTGCTGTCAGGATTCATGATGACAGCCATCTTGTCGCCTACATGCGGACGCCCGTAGAGCCTGTGTTCCTCAAAGGCCCTGATGATGTCGAGGGTGTCCGGGTCACCGCCTTCGTAGGGCAGCAGCACCAGCAGCGAGTCCGTACATCCGTCACAGGCCAGCCCGTAGCGTGTCGAGTCGCCAGGCAGGTTCTTGTTGACGTCGATGGACTGCATCTCCTGTGGAGGCTGAGGCTTGCTGCCACAGGCTGTCAGCAAAAGACAAAAAGCTGTAAAGAGTAGTGTTCTATTCATAAAAAACGTTCCTTTTGGGTGCAAAAATACGAAGAAATAGTGAAAAAATCCTATGCGGTCGCAAATTTTTTACTTTTCACTTTTCACTTTTCACTTTATTTCGTATCTTTGCAGAAATATTCAATAATAGAAACCTTATTATCGCATTTATGAAGAAGAAAATCAAGTTTAGTCTCGTCTACCGCGACATGTGGCAGTCGTCAGGCAAGTTTCAGCCTCGTAAGGACCAGTTGGAGCGTATCGCCCCCGTCATCATCGATATGGGCTGTTTCAGTCGTGTGGAAACCAATGGTGGTGCCTTTGAGCAGGTGAACCTCCTGGCTGGTGAGAACCCCAACGACGCAGTGCGTGCCTTCTGTAAGCCGTTCAACGAGGTGGGCATTCAGACACACATGCTGGATCGTGGTCTCAATGCCCTCCGTATGTATCCTGTTCCCGACGATGTACGCCAGCTCATGTACAAGGTCAAGAAGGCCCAGGGTGTCGACATCCCCCGCATCTTCTGCGGTCTGAACGATACACGTAACATCATCCCCTCTATCAAGTGGGCCAAGGAGGCAGGCATGATACCACAGGCCACCCTGTGCATCACCACCTCGCCTGTCCATACCGTCGAGTACTATAGCGCCATAGCCGACGAGGTGATAGCTGCAGGAGCCGAGGAGATCTGTCTCAAGGACATGGCAGGTATCGGACAGCCCGCCCTGCTGGGAGCCCTCACCAAGAGCATCAAGACCAAGCACCCCGACATCATCATCCAGTACCATGGCCACTCAGGTCCCGGACTCTCTATGGCCTCTGTCCTGGAGGTCTGCAACAATGGTGCCGACATCATCGATACCGCCATCGAGCCCCTCTCCTGGGGTAAGGTACATCCCGACATCATCAGCGTGCAGTCCATGCTGAAGAACGAGGGCTTCGAGGTGGCCGACATCAATATGAATGCCTATATGCAGGCCCGCTCACTGACACAGGAGTTTGTCGACGAGTGGCTCGGCTACTTCATCAATCCTGCCAACAAGCACATGACGTCCCTCCTCCTGGGCTGTGGACTGCCTGGCGGCATGATGGGCTCTATGATGGCCGACCTGGGAGGCATCCATTCCAGCATCAACAAGCTGCGTGCCAAGAAGGGCGAGCCTGAGCTGAACATCGACGACATGCTCGTGAGGCTCTTCAACGAGGTCGAGCACGTATGGCCTAAGGTGGGCTATCCCCCATTGGTGACGCCCTTCTCACAGTATGTCAAGAACATCGCCCTCATGAATCTGCTCACCATCGAGCAGGGCAAGGGACGCTATGTCATGATGGACGATGCCATGTGGGGCATGATCCTCGGCAAGAGCGGTAAGATTCCTGGCACCATCGACCCCGAGCTGGTAGAGATTGCCAAGAAGCAAGGTCGTGAGTTTACCGATGTAGACCCCCATACCTTATTAAATAATGCACTGCCCGACTTCCGCAAGGAGATGGACGAGAATGGCTGGGACTATGGCAAGGACGACGAGGAGCTCTTCGAGCTCGCCATGCACCCCGAGCAGTACCGTGTCTATAAGAGTGGCATGGCCAAGAAGAACTTCCTGGCCGACCTGCAAAAGCAGAAGGACGCTAAGCTGGGGGCTAAGATGAGTCTCGAGGAGCTGGCAGCCTTCAAGCATGCCAAGGCTGACCCCCTGACAGCTCCCGTAGCCGGACAGGTGTATTACGAGTTCTCTGGCGAGGGGGCCTGCGAGCCTTGTCTGGAGCCTTTCATCGGCCAGCAGTACAAGGAGGGCGACACTTTCTGCTACATCCAGGCCTCATGGGGCGAGATAGTACCCATCCCTGCTGCCCTCGGTGGCAAGCTGGTAGAGGTCGCTGCCCATCAAGGTGCCAAGGTGCGTCGTGGAGACAACCTCGGCTGGATAGAGCGTGCCGAACGATAACCCCCCAAAAGCGTTTCATTCCCAACATCAGGGAGCCGGCCCATGCCTGCTCCCTTTTTTCTTTTATCGCGAAAACGACGAAAAATACGAAATACGCGAAAATTGTTTCAACATTAATTGCCGTAAATCTGAACATTAATTGATCGTTAATTATTATTCGTTAGATTCGAGTGATTCTTGTTCAAAAATATATCTGTGATTTCTGTGATATCTGCGTGAGAAATAAAACGACCACTGATCTAACGGATTCACACAGATGCGGGTATTATCCGTTCCATCCGTTCCATCCGTGTTCAAAATTATATCTGTGATTTCTGTGATATCTGCGTGAGAAATAAAACGACCACTGATCTAACGGATTCACACAGATGCGGGTATTATCCGTTCAATCCGAGTCATCCGTGTTCAATAAAGCTATCCCGAAGTCAACTCGCTCAGACATTGCTGAGTCGCGAGGCGGTTCGAGGCGCTCGACCTCCGGTCGCTTTGCCCAGCAAAGAACTCAAAACGAGTTTACAGTTCATAGAAACTCGCAGGGCTTAACTCACTGAAAATCAGTAGGAAAGCTATTTACGAAATCAATTTTTCCCCGCTCGACCTCTGGTCGCTCATTCGAGCTTGCGAGTCTTGAGAAACATATCCCAAACGATTGAAATCAGAAGGGAATCATCTTAGTTCTTAGCTCTTAGATCTGAGTTCTATCGATGTCAAGATTCTTCCATCTACGATGACGGCGCAACGCACTTGTGCGAGGCTAAGGTACACAGAAAATTCGGAATGGACAAGAAAATATGCGAATTTAACAATTAACAAAAATTTCTATGCAAAAAGCGATAAGTCTCAAAAACTTTTCGTAACTTTGCCCCAAATTATTATAATAATGATATCAACATTACCTCCACAAACAAATGAGATTAGCACAGTTGATGCACTGTGGGTTCTCATTCAAGGTCAGACAAAAGCTGTCCGTAAGGCACTTACTGAGCGTCTTTTGGCCGAGCAGGATAAGACAAAAGTCCAAAAAGCGATGGTTAAAGATAGTCTAACAAGAGCATTTGACGAACTCCATTCTGGTAAGGTTCATCACGATGCTCGTAAACTCTTTGCAGAGTAGGTGTAATGAAAGTAACCTTTGACTATCTTGACGAATTTCAGCGTGGAGCTAAAGCCCTTCGCAAGAAATATCCATCTTTCGAAGATGACTACAATACTTTTCTTGACGAATTAGAAAAGAATCCCTTCTCTGGTATCTTAGTTCTTAGCTCTTAGCTCTGAGTTCTATCGATGTCAAGTTTTATACCTCTTACCTCTTAGTTCTTACTTCTTAGTTCTTCGTTCACAACGGCAAATATACAAAGAATTTTTGAAATACGCAATAAATTATGGCAACAATAGTATTGGATGTGCAGGACGAGAGCCTGCTGACTCAGATTAAAAAGGCATGCCAGTTGCTCAAAGGCGTGGCTTCGGTAAAAGTGCAGCGCAAGCCCAAGATCAAGAACGAGGATATCACCCAGACGGCCGGTTATAAGGAGGCCATGGATGATATCAAGCATGGGCGTGTGACGGAGTATGCGTCGTTGAAGGACTTCTACAAAGAGATGGGGCTCTGACGAACGGATCAAAGAACCGTCCCCTGATCTCCAAGGGAATCTCTCTACTGGATTGAACTTCTTCACAGGAACAATTACATAGATGATAAGCAATATGCATCTATATATGGGGACTGCGAAGAGTTGGTTAGAATTTTCGTGGCTCGCTGTAAAAAGCTAGACCAGGAACTGGGAGGAAAATAACTCAGCCCTCAGACATCAGCCCTCAGCCTTCTCTTACTCAGCCATCAGACTTCATACTTCAGACCTCGTTTAGCCTTTTCCGCTCATTTCTACACAAAGGTAGCACTTTTTGGGCAAATACGCAATAGCTTTAAGAATATTTCATATATAAGTTTAAATAAACGTTAAATACGCGGTTGCAGAAAAAATGAATATTTCTTGCAGATATGGAATAAAATGATTATTTTTGCAACCAATAAGTCAAAATATGTAAATTAGCTGATTTAGTAATTATGTGTAGATACAATATGTCGTTCAACGATGCTGTCATGAATGAGATGCGGCCTCACTTCAGAGACGAGGAATCCCTGCTGGTATGGCTGGAGGTCAATATGGACCATCTCATGCGTGAATACATCGCAAGGTTTAAAAGACCTAATATTGATGGAGAGCAATTGCTTAGAAAACTGAATACTCTGCCTAACACGCCAGCCGGCTTTCTACAGCTCAACGGCATTCTTGGAAAGCAGGGAGCAAGTTTCTCATGGGAAGATTTGCGTGAGGATGCATATTCAGACAAGTACGGCATATGAGAGTATTCCTTGATACCAATGTCATTTTGGAATTCTTCATTGAGCGTGAAGATGTCCGATCGGCAGCGCAACTGTTCTGCAGACTTAAGGAGGAGAAGGCCGAAATGTACATGTCGGTCGGAAGTTTTTATACGATGCTGTTCCTGATTGATAAGTATTTGAGGAAAGAACTCGGGCTGACAGGTGATGTTCGCATTGCCACACTTCGTTCCCTTGCATTGAAAATAGTAAAGGCTATAAGTATTGCTGGACATGACAGTGAGAGCTTGTTGCGTGGAGTTGAAAATATCCAGTACAAGGACATTGAGGACAGTTGTCAGCATGAGGCTGCAGTTGCGAAAGGCTGTGATTGCATCATAACCTACAATGTTAAGGACTATCCTCATTCACTCTTGCCCGTCTTATCTCCAAGTGATTTCCTACTAATGAATAAGGGTTAATCTATTTTATCCAAATATGATTAAATATACGAAGCATATCTGGCCTATCACCGTAACAACCGATAGATACAGAGGTGGTTTCTGCGAAGTCTGACATCCGACATCTGAGCCTTCTTCCATCTTGTGACAGGAACTGTCCCCTGTCACGTGGAGTAATAAACAAGTTAAACAAGGGCAGATGAGGTGATCAAGGAACCGTCCCCTGATCTGCTAGGAGAGTAAGAATGCCTCGTCAGGCGCGAAAAGAATCAGGTACGGGGATATTCCACGTGATGATGCGAGGCATCAACCACCAGAATATCTTTGAGGACGAGGAAGACAACTACCAGTTCATCAACACCCTCGACCGCATGCGCCTTAGGTACGATGACGAGGGCAACCCCTGCGGAAGCAACTGCACCTATTACGCCTACTGCCTCATGTCGAACCACTTCCACCTGCTCATCCGTGAGCGCGAAGAGAGCGTGGGCGAGACCGTGAAGCGCATAGCCAGCTCCTACGTGTACTATTATAATAGAAAGTACGGGCGCGACGGCCATCTGTTCAAAGAGCGCTTCAAGTCAGAGCCCGTCAACGATATGGCCTACTTCACGGTGCTGCTGCGGTACATCCACCAGAACCCTGTCAAGGCCGGCATCGTTGAGCGAGTCAAAGACTACGAGTACAGCTCCTGGGGCGAGTTCGACGGCACGGTGGAACCCGTGTTCCAGATATGCGATACACGAACCGTTCTGAACCGCATACCCTATAAGGAACTCGAAGAATGGGTCAACGACCCGCTGGACGATGATGTCCAGTGCCTGGAGATAGAAAAGAAAGTATATAGCAAGCCATCTGACGATCAGGTGTGGCTCCAGATAAAGGCGCAGACAGGCGCTACCAATAGTGCCACCTTTCAGCAGTTGGCCGACGAGATAAAACGAAACATCCTCCGAGAACTCAAGGACAGCGGAGCCTCCCACAGACAACTGGAGCGGCTCACAGGAGTAGGACGAGGACTAATTCAAAAACTGTAAGAGAAACAAAAACAATGTGAGGGAATATCCCAAACTGATGTCAGGAACTGTCCCCTGCCATCTATCGTAAGATTGTCAAAGAACTCTTTGGCTGGCAGCGCAAAGCCGCTTAAGCTGATATGTTAATTTTTAACGAACTATTGATAAAGATTTTTAAAAGTTTTATTAGTGATTATAATATGTCACAACTGACAGATAAT
>JAFPEE010000157.1 GCA_017389705.1 Prevotella sp. | reverse complement strand
TGTTGAATTTTCTCCTTGAACTCCTCGGGAGTCAGGAAGAAATACTCTACCCCATGCTGTTCAGTACCACGAGGAGCCCTCGAGGTACAGGAGATGCTGAAATACAGCTTCAGCTCAGGATGCTCCTGCATGAGCCACTGAACGATGGTCGACTTGCCACTGCCCGAAGGGGCGGAAACGATGAGCATCTTTCCTTTCATTATAATGCGTTTAAGACTTGTTCCTTAATCTGTTCGAGCTCGTCCTTCATCTTGACAACGATGTTCTGCATCTCTGCCTGGTTGGACTTGGAGCCTGTGGTGTTAATCTCGCGTCCCATCTCCTGGGCTATGAAACCCAGCTTCTTACCCTGACCAGGCTGGTCGGCCATGGTCTCGCGGAAGTATTTCAGGTGGTTGGTCAGGCGCTGCCTCTCTTCGCTGATGTCCAGCTTCTCAATATAATAGATCAGCTCCTGCTCCAGACGGTTCTTGTCGTACTCTGCCTCAGGAATCTGCTTCAGCCCCTCGACAATACGATTGCGAATCTTCTCCACACGACTCTTCTCGTAAGGCTCGATGCTGCCCATCAACTGCTCGATATTGTCAATCTTCTCGGCAAACTTCTTCTCGAGGGCTGCACCTTCCTGAATACGGAAGTCCACCAAATGCTGGATGGCCTCACTGACACCCTGTCGAGCCACAGCCCACTCGGCATCGTCCAGTACCTCGACCTCCGTCTTGGTCAGCACGTCGGGCATACGGACCAAAGCCTGAATCCAGTCGATGCCTGTCAGCTGGTTCTGGTCTGCAAAATTCTTCAGCTGACTATAGTAGCTCTGCATCAGCGTGGTGTTGACAGGTGCCGACAGCGCCGTCTCGTCCTTCTCTATCCAGATGCAGAAATCTACCTTGCCTCGCAAAAGCTTCTCAGCTATCATCTGCCGGATCTCCATCTCCTTTTCACGATAGAGGGGCGCAATACGGGTGGTGAGGTCAAGCTGCTTGGAATTCAGCGACTTAATCTCGACATTGATTTTCTTTCCATTATAGACTACGAGAGCTTTTCCGTAGCCTGTCATTGACTGTATCATATAACCTTACTTCATTATTTTGCATGCAAAGGTACGAATAAGCGAACGAAATGCCAAATTTATTTGAGTTTTTCCATTCTTTTTTGTACCTTTGCAGCATGAGAAGAGTCATCCTTACCATTCTGCTGCTGATGTGGACAGCGACGCTAACCTTTGCAGCCACACTCCAGGCACAAGGCATCAGCCATATCGAGACCACCAAGGCCTGGTACTACATCTACGACCAGAGCGGCAAGAAGATTAGAACCATCAGCACCAGTCAAGGCGAGCTGAAAGGCTACAGCGCCACCTTCTACATCATCAAGCAAGGCACAGCATTCTATACCACCTACGACGCCAACGGCAAACGGCTTCACACCTTTGGCGCGGATGGCGTAGGCGAGATAGTGGGCGTAGCTGGCGACACTTTCACCAGTCGCACCAAAGCCTGGATTTACACCTGGAGCAAAGACGGCAAGAAAATCAGCACCAGGGCCGCCAGATAGCAAAACATCCTTCACTTTTTGTTCTGATGGCACCTGAAGAGCACTCACATTACGACAGACTACCCTTCTGCAAGGGGGTTTTGAGCCGGCCGCTGCCAAACTTTGCCCGGCTCGATGACTGTCATTGCCCGGCTCAATGACAGTCTTTGCTCCGCCCAAACTCCCACTCCGCTCCGTCCTATAAACGATTGGTGGGGTATATGAGATAATACTTAAAAAAGGTTACAAGGCTGTCAGAAGTGATGGTATTTCAAGAATTAAGATTAACTTTGCAAAAAAATAACGTGAACATATGCTGGTAAATACTATTATCAAGGAACGCATCTGCTATGTGGAGATGCAGAATGCCGATCATTTTAACTGTCTGAGTGAAGAAATGTGTCAGGAGTTGATGAATGCCTTGGACACTGGTTACCAAAGCGAGTGTGTGGGTATCGTCATCAAGGCACAGTGTAAGAAAGGTGTGTGGAGCGCCGGGCACGATATCCGCGAACTGCCGCAGAATGGCGACGACCCACTGGCCTACGACGTGCCTATGGAGAAACTGCTGAGGAAGGTGCAGGAAACAGCCATTCCTGTCATCGCCTGCGTCAGCGGTACCGTGTGGGGCGGGGCTTGCGACCTCTGTCTGTCGTGCGACATGATAGTCAGCTCGCGTACGGCCACCTTCGCCATTACGCCCGCCAAGATCGGCATCCCGTATAATGCATCGGGCATCATGCATTTCATCAACCAGTTGGGCATGAACAAGGCACGCGAGATGTTCTTCCTGGCCACACCCATCACAGCGGAGGACGCCATGAACGTGGGACTCATCAATCGTGTGACTGACGTGGAGGACCTTGAAACGGTCTTGGAGGAACAGTTCCTCAATCCGCTGCGCCGCAACAGCATAGTGTCAATCAGCGCCATCAAGCGGCAGTTCCGTATATTGAGCAAGGCGGCAACGGTGATACCCTCAGAGAGTTTCGAGCGCATCAACGCCTATAGGACGCGTGTTTACAAGGGTGCCGACTACATAGAAGGCATCAACTCGTTCTTGGAGAAACGCAGTCCCAACTACAAGGGCAAGGCCTCCGACCTCGACACCAAGGACAACTGAGGATGTACAAAAGCAATTGGTGGGGTGTATGGTGAGGTGTTGAGGTGTTTGTGCGAAAAAGCAGCGTAGAACTTTTTCGTGGAAACATTTTGTAGTTTCAAAAAAAAACTATATCTTTGCAGCAAGGAAGAAGTGTAAGACAATCATGTCAGAAGAAAAGAGAATCAAGATTATCAACATGATTCGCGATACTATTCGTGAGGCTGAGCCAACGGCCCAGATTATTCTCTATGGCTCACGGGCTCGTGGCGATGCTCGCGAGGACAGCGATTGGGATGTGCTGACGATTGTTGACAAGCCTCGCCTGACGCTAAAAGAACGTAGTAATCTTCAGTACCCTGTATGGGATAAGGGACTTGATATGGGAGAGGAAATCAATGTTTTCTCATATACACGAAAGCAATGGGAACAGGCTCCCCCATCGTTATTTAAGTTCAATGTCATGAAAGAAGGTATAACACTATGAGCTTGGACAATGACGACAGAAAGAGTTTAATAGCCTATCGCCATGAAAAGGCTGATATGGCATTGGAGGATGCAACGTTCTTGACGGATGCGGGAAAATATGGTCTTGCAGCAAATCGGCTATACTATGCATTGTTCCATGCTGCTTCTGCATTGCTTCTTAGTAAGGATATCACTACAAAACGTCATTCAGGTTTGATAACACAGATTCATCTGAATTTCGTTAAGACGGGTATCCTATCTGATGAAGAAGGTGCATTGTTTAGAGTGATGTTTAATCTTCGTCATGAAGATGACTATGAAGACTTTATTGATGTGGAACGTGCCGATATTGAAGAATACACTCCACAAGTGAAGATTTTGGTTGAAAAGCTCAAGAACCTTGTAGAAACAAAATAATAGCCCATAATCCCTAAAACGCTTGGTGAGATGTATGGTGGAGTGTTTCGAAACACTCCGCCATTGTCAATCTCCCTCCACAAGACCGTTTGAGCCCTGTATGGTGAGGTGTTGAGGTGTTTCGTGAAAACATCGCCCTAACGGATGAATTGTGCTACAAAATAACCTTTTTTCCGAAACAATTGGTAGCAATTCGTAGGTTGTGGTCACAATAGGTCGCTTATTGACACTTCGAAAGACGATCCCTGGACGGCCGGTCTACAGAGGGTAGTCCTCAAAGGCATAGAGCACGGTGGAGAGGTAGCGCTCGCCGGTGTCGGGCAGCAGAACGACGATTTTCTTGCCTTTGTTCTCAGGGCGTTTGGCCACCTCGATGGCTGCGAAGAGCGCGGCACCGGCTGAGATACCTACCAGCAGACCTTCTGATTGGGCAATCTCGCGACTAGTGCGGATGGCGGAATCGTTCTCAACGTCGAACACCTCGTCGATGATAGAAGCATCGTAGGTCTTAGGCACGAAGCCAGCTCCGATGCCCTGAATCTTATGAGGGCCGCTCTGTCCACCGTTAAGTACTGGTGAGGACTTCGGTTCTACGGCGATAATCTTCACGTTGGGATTCTGTTCCTTCAGGTATTTGCCTGTACCGCTGATGGTGCCGCCTGTACCTACACCGCCGATGAAGATGTCCACCTGGCCGTCGGTATCGCGCCATATCTCAGGACCCGTGGTGGCATAATGTTTGGCGGGGTTGGCTGCATTCTCGAACTGTTGCAGGATGACACTTCCTGGAATCTCGTCGCGCAACTCCTCGGCGGCACGGATGGCTCCTGGCATGCCGTCTTTGCCAGAGGTGAGGCGAACCTCGGCACCGTAGGCCTTTACGAGGTTACGACGTTCCACACTCATGGTTTCGGGCATGGTAAGGATAAGATGGTAGCCTTTGACGGCTGATACCAGTGCCAATCCTACGCCTGTATTTCCGCTGGTGGGTTCGATGATGGTGGCGCCGGGTTTCAGAATTCCCTTTGCCTCGGCATCCTCGATCATCGCCAGCGCGATACGGTCCTTTACGCTACCGCCGGGGTTAAAAAACTCTACTTTGGCTATCACTGGGGTCTCAAGACCCTTTTCCTGTGAATACTTGTTGAGCTCCAGAAGTGGGGTGTTACCGACGAGCTCAGTCAGCTGTTTTGCAATGTTTGCCATAATCTTATCCTTTTTTATTTAACAAATAAATCTGAGTGACAATGTCAGTGCAAGCCGAACGCAGAGAGCTCGTTCTTTGCTGAGGCGAAGCCTGACTTCGCAGTGTGATTGAATCACGCTGCAAAGGTACGGCAATTTTCATGCTTACACAATCCCACTATCATGTCATTCCGTATACCACAAGTTTGGTATATCGTCAGAAATCACTGCAAATCGTGGTCTGTCATCGCACAGACGCAGGAATCTGACCATACATTTTCGGCTGTTTCCACCATGTCGATGATGGTATAGATGGGCAGGATGATGCCCAAAATAGCAACGGGAGCACCGATGCCCGACATCAGCGAGAGCGTCAGGAAGAAGCATCCCATAGGGACTCCCGCGTTGCCGACGGCGGAAACGACGGAGATGAGTAGCCACAGGAGGATGGTGCCGAGGGTGAGCGTCGTACCGCCATTCTGCATCACAAAGAGCGAGGTGACGAGGATGAAGGCTGCGCAACCGTTCATGTTGATGGTGGTGCAGATGGGGAGGACGAAGCGGGCGATGTCTTTGCGAACCCCAAGGCGATTCTCTGCCGATTCCATTGTAACGGGAAGCGTGGCAGCGCTACTCTTGGTGAAGAGTGCCATCATAACCGCTGGTATCATCTTACCTAAGACATGTATGGGATTAAGGCCACGGGCCAGCAGGAACAGCGGCAGGATAATGAAGAATTGGATGACGTTGCCGCCCAGCACCACCAACACGTACTTGCCTATCGAGTCTGCCACAATACCTGCGCTGACCTGTGCTGAGAGTTGGGCGGAGAAAGCCACGATACCAAGAGGCAGCGTCCAGATAAGGCCGCGAATCAACAGGAAGAGCAAATCCTGCAAGCCTAACAATCCCTTCACAATAACAGATTTGTTTTCACTTTCAGGCAGTTTTGACAATCCGATGCCGACGGCAAAAGCCAACAATAGTAGCGAGAGCACATTCCCCTCGAGGAATGGCTTGACGATGTTGTTGGGAATCACATTCAAAATATGATCGTAGAATGATGTTTGAGGACTTATGTTTGAAGGCTGAGTACTGCTGATGGCTTCTGCAGGCAGATTACCTGGGGCCACTACTACATATAGCAATGCTCCTACAGCTGCGGCGGCGAAAGTCGTTAGCAACGTATATATCAAGGTACGCCCAAAGATGCGCCCAGTTCCTTTCGAACCGAATGTCGCGAAGGTGGTGGTTACTGCCAAAACAATCGTCGGTACCGCCAACAATTGGAACAGCCGGGTATAGACCGTCGCCACAAAGTCCATCACGTCGTTGAGCCATGCGACGCCCAATAATCCTAATATAGCACCCACTACGAGTGAACCAATCCATAATAACGTCTTTTTCATCGCTGCAAAAGTACAAAAAAAACTGAAAATTCGGGCGCAAAGCTGTAAATACTTTGTTGCCCGAACCGGATAAAGATTGCAAATTCTGATTATTTATGTGTCTGTCGCCAAGTGTGGGCATAGTCGATTACAGCACGAAGCTTATCCCAATCGGTATCTCCAGGCACGGTGCAGTCGGCACCCAAGATGAAGTTGGGCGAAGCATTCTTCAGCACCTCGTCAACGGCAGCCTTGGCCTCCTCTACAGAACCCTTGGCGATGACGCCTAAACGCTCAAGACCGCCAAAGATGGGACGTCCAAAACGCTTTTGAGCCTCTTTCAGATTGAGCGTAGAACCATCGGAGAACTTCAGAGGAACGTTGATGATGCTGGTGGGATAGTCTGCAAAGGCATAGAGAGCCTCTGCATTCTTGAACGGAGTACCGTAGTCGCAGATGTGCAGAATGTTGATTTCGCCAATTTCATTAGCTACTTCCGACACGTGTTTGTCCCACTGACGTACGTACTTATTCCAGATTTCAGGCGATAGAGAATTGCCGTCACCACCCTGACTCGATACATAGAAACCATCGGCACCACGTTTACGGGCAGCACGCAGGTAGTTCTCAATAGAGAGTGACAGGTTCTTGATTGCTTGCCCGAAAGCCTTAGGATTCTCCTCAACAAGTTTCTTGAAGTTCTTGCGATTCTCAAATCCAAGCGTCTGACCAGCCAGAGCCAATGGAGAATAAACGGTAGGAAGGATGAAAGCTTCGTCGCCAAACTCACGAGCCAAATCCTCGATGACAGCAACCTGAGGTTCAAAGAAATCCTCGCCATAGACGGGCACTTTCTCCCAGTCCTTACCTGTCTGAATGTCTACCTTGGGCACGGCAATCTCGTAGAACACCTTGACGAAGTCCATGTTGGTAGCACGATAGAAGTCCTTGTGATCCTGAACGGCCTTGCGTCCGAGCTTGTTCTGGAAGTGCAGGAAGAAGGCTGCAGGCACATACTCATTGGGGCGACTTTGGTCTAGCACCTGAAGGATGCGTTCACGCTTGTTGTTTGCTACTTGCGACTGTGCGCTGATGGTCTGTACGCCAGCTGCTGCGAGGAGCGCAATGGCGATTGCTTTTACTTGAATCTTTTTCATAACTTATTTATTATTAATTAGTTTAATTTGTTTAATTCGTGTTTGTTACTCAAATTCTGCTCCGTAAGGACCATCGCCGGTTTCTCCGCTGTAGCCCCAGTTCTGCTCGAGGTTCGGATTCAGAATAATCTGATCCTGCGGCAGCGGCAGATAGTAGTTCTTCTTCGAGACATTCTGAGCCTTGGTGGTCTTGGTGCCTGAAATCTCGTCGTTGCTTGGGGTATGCTCCTTCACATATTCTACGAGGATGTGCCAACGCTTCAGGTCAAACCAGCGGTGCCCTTCGAGCACGAACTCCAGACGGCGCTCTTCACGCAGACGCTCGCGGAACTCCTGCTGAGACAATCCACTCAGTTCCAGAACTGAGCCATCCGACGGAGTGTTCTGTACCTGGTTGTACGGACTCCAGTAGGCACGGCGGCGCACCTGATTGATAGCATCGTAGGCGGCGGCAGTAGGACCGTTGAGCTCGTTCTCTGCCTCGGCCTTGATGAGCAACACTTCGGCATAACGGATGACGGTGGTGTTGGTGGACTGACCTGCGGCATTACCGCTCGACTCGGGTTTAGCGTAGTTCAGCGAATCGATGTACTTGCGGAAGCGGGGAATATCGAATACAAAGTCGGTGCCAGTATTCGGATTGTACAACCGTTTGGCCCACGAGCCGTCACGACGCTGATCGCGAGGGTCGGTTTGCTCATAATATTTTTCGCTGGTAGCCAGCAGTACGGGCTCGGAATTGCTCCAGTTAGTGGCAAAGGTGCAGTGACCAGATATATTGCCATTCACACTGCGGTCGTGCTCGATAGAGAAGATGTGTTCAGGACCATTCTTCTTATCCACCGACCAGTTGTCGATGAATTTGTCGAGTAGCTTGTACTTGCCGGAACTGATTACCTTGTCGGCATAGGCAATAGATTTCTGGTAGAAAGCCTTGCTGTTAGCCTTGCTCTGGTCGGTTATTGTTTGTGCCCACTCCAGATAAACCTTCGAGAGGAGTGCCGAGGCAGCCAGTGAGGAGGCCTTGCTGTCGCGATTAGAATAGCCGGCAGGCAGGTTCTCGGCGGCTATGAAGTCCTCTACAATCTGCGCGAACACCTCATCGATGGTGTTGCGTGGAGCCCCTTCACCCTCGCCATCGTGCAGCACGATGGGTACACCACCGAAGTAGCGCACAAGGTTGAAGTACATCAAGGCACGCAGGAAACGGGCCTCACTGATGTAGTTCTGCTTCGACAGCTCGTCGAGCCAAGAGGCTGTGCTCACCTTGTCGATGATGACGTTGGCACGATTGATGGCCGTATAATGTTCCTCCCAGGCATAACCCACGAAGAGGTTTGTGGGCTGCACGGCGAAGTTGGATAGCTCGCGGATATGGGCAGAGTTGGTCTGTGCACCCGCTTTCACGTAGTCGGTCTGGAGATCGTTGATATAGATGCTTTGGTTGTTGAACATACCATAGAATCCATCTACTGTAAACTCCTGATAGATGCCGTTGATGGCTGTCTCGATGTCTTCCTTGCTCTGATAGAAATTTTCTCTATCAATTGAACTGAGGGATGTCTGATCCAAGTCGGCGCAACTGCTGAGTAGCAGGCCTACCGAGAGAATATATGCTGATAAATACTTTTTCATATTGCTTAAAGTGTTACGTTAAATCCTACTAATACTGTTTTTGATGATGGATAGGTACCGTTGTCGATGCCTTGATACAGGGCGCTGGTCTCGTCGCTACCGCTGCGGTTGGCTTCTGGATCGTAGCCACTATATGGGGTGATAGTAAAGAAATTCTGCAGCGAGACATAAAGCCGGATTTTTGCATCCTTCGTGATTTTTGGCACAGGCAGGGTGTAACCTAGCTGGATGTTACGAATCTTCAGATAGCTGGCATCCTCTACGAAACGGTCATCTGTATAGATGGATGTAGCATTGCTGGCCTTTTGAATGGTGTTGCTGGGGTTGGTAGGTGTCCAACGGTCTGCCACTTCTGCCAGCGGGTTGTAATAGTAGCCGTTACCACGGTCCAGACGACAGGCCAGCTCATTGAAGAGCTTGTTGCCATAGCTACCGCTGGCACTGATGAAGAGATCCAGGTTCTTATAGGCCACCTTGGTGTTGAAACCGTATGTGAACTTAGGCTGGATGTTTCCTAATACCACACGATCCTGCTCGTTCACCACACCGTCGCCGTTTATATCTTCGAATTTGGGGTTGCCAGGCTCTACGGTCGAGATGGTCTGTGAGGGCAACTGACTCAAATCCTCGTTCGACTGGATGATGCCCTTGAACTTGTAACCGTAGAAGGAACCGAGTGGTTCGCCGACTTTGACGATGAGGGGGTTGGTATAGCCGTGAGACGGGATGAAATATTCGGCATTGCCCAGACTGGTCACCTCGTTCTTGTTGTGAGCGATATTGGCGTTCACGTTCCAGCGCAGGTCTTTCTTCTCGATGAGTACGGCACCCACTTCCAGTTCCACACCCTTGTTGGTAACCGAACCCACATTGCGCAGCACAGTGTCGAAACCTGTCACCTGTTCCACAGGCACGTTGAGCAGCAGGTCGCTGGTTTTTTTGTAGTAACCGTCGAGAGTCACCGTCAGACGATTGTGAAAGAAACCAGTGCTCAGGCCTACATTATAAGAGGTGGTGGTCTCCCACTTCAGGTCGGGATTCGACTTATTCGAGATGATGTAGCTCGTGGCACGCTGTCCGTCGATGATGACAGTTCGTGGGGTGATGTTGGCGGCAAACTGGTAGTCGCCGATTTCCTGATTGCCAACCACACCCACCGAGGCACGCAATTGAATAAAGTCCACCTTCTTGCCAAGATGCAGCCACTTCTCGCGGTCGATGTTCCAAGAGGCACCCAGCGAGGGGAACCATCCCCAGCGGTGATCCTTGGCAAAGCGGCTGCTACCGTCGGCACGCAGAGTCAGTGAGGCGTTGTAACGAGAGTCGTAGCTGTAGTTCACACGACCAATCCACGACTGGAGGGTTGAAATGTAATGTCCGCTCGACGAGGGCTGCGTCGTGCTGGCAGCACCGAGATTGTCGTAACCCGTGGCATCGTTGCTGAAACCGTAGGCCGTGGTGGCTATCCTGCTGCGGTCGGTACGCTGGGCAGTATAACCCACGAGGGCAGTCAGCGAGTGTACTTTCTTAAACACATTGCTATAGGTTGCGGTGTACTCCGTCTGCCAGACGTGTGTCTTGGTCTGACCCACCGAGGCATAGCCGTTGTATGGCAGACCGTCGGAAGTATAAGACGGTGCATAGTAGCTCTGACGAGTGTTCGAGAGATCAGCTCCCAGACTGGCCTTCAGCTTCAACTGCGGAATGACGGCCCACTCGGCAAAACCAGTGCCGATGATGCGTGTGTTCTCCGTCGATGTATCGTAGTTCAATAGGTCGCTGATGGGATTGCCCACCTTACCGTTATACATGTCTACGCTTGTTGGTGTGGGCTCGTAGTTGAAAGAGCCGTCTTCATTGTAGATGGGGGTATAGGGTGTGTGCGAGATGGCGCCATACCAGGAGTTAGCGGCAAACATCGAACTTCTGTCCGACTGACCCTTCATCTTGTTGTAGGCACCATTGGCGTTGACACCCACCAACAGGTTCTTGAAAACGTTGCGCTCGTAGTTGATGCGTCCGGCATAACGCTGCAGACCTGTATTGATGATGATTCCCTCTTGATTCTTATAGCTGCCGCTGATGCTGTAGCGTGAGATTTCGTCGCCACCCACAGCTGAGAGCTGGTGCTCCTGAGTGAAACCCGTCTGTAAGGCGGCGTCCTGCCAGTCGTAGCTCTGTGTCGGCTCATCCAGACGATAGCCTACCTCACCGTTCTCGTACATCTCGTTCCAGATGTCGGCCCACTGCCAGGCATCCATGAACTTCAGCTTCTTGCCGATTGTGCTCCAACCAAAAGTGGCATTATAGCTGATGTTATTCTTACCGTGTGAGCCTTTCTTGGTGGTGATGATGATGACACCATTGGCACCACGGGTACCATAGATAGCGGTGGCTGATACATCTTTTAATACTTCGATGCTTTCGATGTCAGAGGGATTCAAGAATGCCAACGGATCGAGTGCAGCATCACTGCCACGTGCACCGGTCTTGTTCGATGATACATCATTATACACGATGAATCCGTCAATGACGTAAAGAGGTTCGTTACCACCAGTGATACTATTACCGCCACGGATGCGGATGATGCTGGCAGCACCGGGCTGACCAGAGGTCTGTGTGACATTCAGACCAGCCACAGCACCCTGCAGGGCACTTTCAACGGAATAGTTCTGCTGACGCAGGATATCATCACCTACTGACGAGATGCTGCTTGTCAACTCCAGGCGCTTCTGTGCACCATAGCCTACGATAACAACTTCGTCCAGACGGCTGGAATTATCCACCAAGGCAATCTCCACAGGTTCCTCGAAG
Organism: Prevotella sp.; assembly: GCA_017389705.1. GTDB lineage: Bacteria > Bacteroidota > Bacteroidia > Bacteroidales > Bacteroidaceae > Prevotella. Next base: position 5,423 of record JAFPEE010000157.1, on the reverse strand, counting down.
TCATAGACATCGACATCGAGCGGACGATAGCCTACATATTCTACGCGAAGAGTCAGCGGGGCTTCCACCTTTGTCTGGAGTGAGAACCGACCGTCTACGTCAGTCACTACGCCCTGACCCTTTTCACTCTTTACTATCACGGAGGCGCCAATCAGTGGTTCGCCAGAGCGAACATCAGTGATATGACCTGTTATCAGGTTTTGCGCTATAGCCAACAGGGGGCTAATCGCAACGAATGTTGCAATAAACAATCTTTTTCCCATAAGTCTAATGCTAATTTAGTTTATTTCTGTGCGGTAAGTATGGTCTTTACCTTTTCTATCTGTGCCTGAACCAACTTATTGTCCAGGTTCAGCAGTCCATATTCGTGATTAAACTTCGTACCGTTTGTCAACACCCACTGCAAGAACTGGTTCACAGCATCGTCGGCTTTATCATAGCTGACACCAATCTTCTCGACAGCCACTTCCTGCACCTTGCCATTCTCCAGCGCATCGATGACCTCGTCGAGCGTGGCCTTGTCAGAAAAACTCTCTTCGAGATTCTTCTTTACATCGAGGCCGATGATGGTGATGTCGCTCTTCACATGGCGGCTCTGCAAGTCGAAGATGTTCGGCAGGGCATTGAACGATACACCCAACGGATCCTTCGAAAGAGCGGTATTCAGGAATAAGTCGTCTCCTGAGATGCGCTTGCCGCGGAAACTGCTACTCTCTTCGCCAAAGTTATGTGCGAACGAAGAAGCTACCGATGAGGCGTTACTACCACTATAAATGACCAGCTTTTCGAATTGTTTGTTTTTCTTTACTTCCTCATCAAAATCATCATTAAGGAAATAAAGTTGCTTTAGCTTCTTCGAGTTCAGGTGCTTGCCTTCCAGCACCTTCGCAGCCTCACTACCGCTGGCTGTGATAGGCAGCACGGCGAACTCTCCAAAATAAACAACTGTATGGCTAAAGTCTTCTGGTTTTGTATCGTGATTGTCGAATACGACATTCAAATCGATGTTACCCTGATTCTGATTACCCTTGGCGATTTGGAACTCTACGCCAGGCTGTGTTTTTGCATATTCGGTTATCCACTTCTCTACCAACGGACGGGCAAAACGAGGTGCCTTCACGTAGCGCACGCTACTTGCATTGGTAGAATGATTCTCAGCCCAAATGTTGCTGATGTTGATACTCAATAAAACTGCTATTGCTAATGCTAACTTTTTCATATTGTTTCTTTTTAACTTCGTTGATACCTATTATATATACACTCCCTTTCATCGTCATTGCCATCATCATCGGGCAACAACAGTATTCACGCATTCGCATATTACACATTCGTTTCATCATTCTATTATTTTTAAATTAAACTTTATTTTTCACGCTGCAAAGGTATGGTGTTTTTCGCATGTCGGCAATCGCTATTTTGAGGCATATTATATACCGCACATTTGGTATGGAATGTAAAATCGCCGATAGAACTATCTGTCTATCAGCGATTTAAACACTTTTCTGTTTTTCTTTCCTATTTCTTTTCTCTATCCTTTTTGACTTCAGAAGCCTCGTATTTTATCTTCTTGAAGCCCTGGATGATGTTCTGGACGTTGGTTTTGTCAGCATCGTACTCTACGGTAACCGTCTTGTCCTTGAGGCTGGTCTTAATAGACTTGATACCTTTCTCGAAGCGGATGTTGTCCTTGATCTTCTTTTCACAGTTGGCACAATGCATCTCAGGCTGGGTCTTCAACACCACAGTCTTGATGTCCTTACCAAAACAAGCAGTGGCAAATGCTAATGCTACGAATAATACTTTTGTTCTCATATTCTCTAAACTATAAACATTAAACTCTAAACTATATTTTGCTCCAATTCAATCTGACACCGATATAGTAGACGGCTCCGTGTATAGGTCCCCAAATCATCGTAGAGTCAAAGTGGCTACCCCAAGGGTCATCGGCTCCGATGATAGGATTCTTCTGCTTGAAACTAGTGATATTCTCACCACCGGCATAGATGCTCCAATGGCGGAAAAAACGGGTCACCTGTGCGCTTAACTGCTCATAGCCCTTGTAGCGATTGTCCCAAGAGGAAGAACCGTCGGCTGTGGTATAGGCCGTTGGCATTCGTCCACCACCGTTCAGTTGTAGTGTCACGTCAAACTGCCACTTGCCGAGACCTGGGGCGTACGAGGCTGTCAGCAAACCCTTATACTTGTTGGTCAACGGCTTTTCGCGAAGCACACCATCGTAGGTGCATTTCACGTCCGTACGACGATAGGTGGCTGTCATCGTAAATCCTTGGAAGAGGGGATAGGTGGCTTCCACCTGCCAGGTGTGGGAATAGCTCTTGCCGTCGAGATTGGTGAAGTGTACGGCATGCGGATTGCTGTCGAGGTCTGTCACCACTTGGTGCAGGAAGTTCGTGTAATAGTACTCTGCATTCAGTTCCAGTTTTTTGTCGCCGATAGGGATGTTGAGTGCGGCACTGATGCCGTAGTTCCAAGCCTCTTCCTGATCCAAGTCGGCATCGATGACCACCTGTCGACCACTGGCTAGCAGGTAGTTGTTCTCTGCCAGTACATGACTGGTGCGATAGCCCTTACCGATGGAACCTCGCAGGGTCACAATGTCGTTGGGCGAATATTTCAGGTGCATCCTCGGTGTGACGAAACTGCCGTAGATGTTGCTGTGATCCCAGCGCAGGCCTCCCATCACAATCAGCTTCTCCCCCATCTTATAGGTGTATTGGGCATAGGCTCCAGGAGTCGTTTCGTCAGATTTAGAAATCTGTTCGTCAAGATAGTCGTGGTTCAGACTCAGTCCTGTCGAGAGATTATGATGCTCGTTGAAGTCCGTTTCAAACAGCAGCGAGGCATAGCCGTTACGCTGGTCAGCCTTGTAGAGTTTGGTTCCATACGTTGCATTCTCGTGGTGTAGCGAACCAGATAGAATCAGCGCGACGTTCGTGGCATGCTCCTCGTTCAGGAAATAGGCGTTCTTGGCAAAAACCTCATAGCGTTCGTTGGTGATGTCAATCAGATAGGGGTGAGTGGGGAGAGGTGAGTGGGGAGAAATCTGTCCACCTTCACGATGTTCCTTGAGTCCTTTCACAGAGGCTTGGAAGATGTATTTGTCACCCATCCACGCCCAACGACTCTGTAGCGAGCCTTGCTTGATCTTCGGCATGTCCACAAAACCATCACCATTATCATCATGAGCCTTGTCGAGAATCTCGTAATGTCCTAACAGAGCCGTACTCCACTTGTCTGATAGTTTGAGGTTGGCACCAAGGTTAGCCTCCAACTTTCCTTTCGTATTATAATAGATGTTCGCATCCGCGAAGGGCGTGGCCTGTGGCTTCTTGAATTCTACGTTAATCTGACCTGTAATGCTCTCGTAACCGTTTTTGACCGACGAAGCGCCTTTTGACACCTGAATACTTTGCATCCACGGGCCAGGGATATACCCCAAAGCGTATAGAGCTGCCACACCACGATAGTTAGGGATGTTTTCCGTCAGCATCTGCACATAGGTGCCAGAAAGTCCAAGTAACTTGATTTGCTGTGCACCGGTAGCGGCATCGGCATAATTCACATCTACGGAAGGATTCGTCGTGAAACTCTCGCCCAGATTGCAGCAGGCCGCCCGCAATAGTTCCTTCGAACTAATCAGTTCCATGTTGCCAATCCCGCTGGTCTTCACCCGCCCTGCCTGATGGGCTGTGACCGTCACCTCGTTGATATTCTGCGTCTTAAGCGTGTCCACATCATCCTTGCTCTGTCCGAAAGCAGACAAAGCTATGCTGAACATGATAATGATGTAACCAACCTTCTTCATTTTTTAACGTTTACAGCGTCTTGAACCACTAATCCTGCCAACATAAAACCGAATATGGCGGTGATATGAGCCAGCGTGCCATTAATCTGGGCCTTCGACGAGCACCACTCGTGATTCAGTAGGTTGGGGTCACCAGGACCGTTTTTGGCTTTGGGACACATACATTGTTCCGTGCCGCAAGTAGCATTGTGGCCTTTGTTCTCTAAGAGTTCGTCAGAATAGACACACTGGAACTTACGCTTAGGATACTGGCCATCGCGCTTAAAACGCTTACGCAAGGCACGTGCAAGTGGATCGCCTTGCACCTTCCAGAACTCAGCCACTTGAATCTTGGTGGGGTCGAGTTTCAGGGCAGCACCCATCGACGAGAAGAACTTCGCCTTTGTCTTCGTAGCCATGAGGATGAGCAACGCCTTGTCTTTCAGCGAGTCGATGGCATCGATGATATAGTCGTAGGTGTCGAGTTGGAAACTCTCAGCCGTCTCTGCCGTAAAGATTTGTTGCAAGGCGGTAATCTTTGCCGAGGGGTTGATAGTGAGCAGACGCTCTTTCAGGGCATCAACCTTCACCTGACCAACGGTCTTGGTCGTCGCCATCAGTTGGCGATTGATATTGGTGATGCATACACGATCGGAATCGACAATCGTCAACTGCTTGATACCGCTTCGCACCAAACTCTCAGCACACCACGAACCAACGCCACCCACGCCAAAGATAATCACGCGCTTCTCGCCAATGCGGTCCATCGCCTCGTCGCCCAACAGGAGTTCCGCCCTACGGAATATTGCTTGTTCTATTGCCATCGTTCAATTTTTGGGTGCAAAGGTATAACATTTTTTCCATTTATTTGTATCTTTACGCATCACTTATGTTGGGTATTTCGCTGATTCATACGCCCTACAGGTTCAGCTCCATCAGAATATCACATCGTTCGTAGGCATTACCTTTGAGCGGAATCTCCTTGAAGCCCAGTTTGCGGTATAGCGCGATGGAATCCTCCAGACGGGTGTTGCCTTCGAGAAAGATACGCCTTACGCCGTGACGTTTAGCATAGGCCAGCAACGCCTCACCGAGTTTCCGACCTATGCCTTTCCCTTGTGCCTCTGGAGCTACAGCCATCTTCGCCAACTCATGGCAGTCTGTTTCAGGATGGGGTTTGAGCGCACAGCAGCCTACAATATGTCCTGCCGATTGGTACTCACCATCGGCTTCATCGGCAGCCAGGAATATCTGCCCGCCTCGTCCAATGATGCTGTCATCGATATGCGCAAAGGTGTCCAGGTCGGACTGTTCCAGCCTGAAATACGTCTCTATCCACTGCTTGTTCAGTCGGATAAAGTCGTCCTTATAGCGTGGTTCGTAAGTGACAATTCGTATCATTATCAGATGACGTAATCCGTGTCCGGTGCGAGCAGCTTGTCAATGAAATAGACAATCTGCTTGCGCCACCAGGCCCAGTCGTGGGCGGAGTCGAAGCCCCAGTAGTCTATCCAGGCAGGGACGTTTTTCTCCTTGAGCAGGGCATCCATTTGACGGGTGCTGTCGAGGAGTTCGTCTTCCCATGAACCCTGTCCCACACATAGGATGATGCGACGGT
>JAFPEE010000156.1 GCA_017389705.1 Prevotella sp. | reverse complement strand
AGCACTCCTCAAAGGTACAAAAGAATTGTGACGTAAGAGCACGAAATGAATAGGATTGATCGTATGTGAGCCTTGATTTCTAACTTTTCGGGGCAATTTGTTCACATTTTTATCTCGACAGGCTTATAATCTCGGAAATTTTATCTAAATTTGCACACATGATTCTGAAATACGACGTTATTGTGATAGGTGGTGGCCATGCTGGTTGCGAGGCAGCTTGTGCCTCAGCCAATATGGGAGCCCAAACATGCTTAGTGACGATGGACATGAACAAGATAGCACAGATGTCGTGCAATCCTGCCGTTGGAGGTATTGCCAAGGGACAGATTGTTCGCGAGATTGACGCCTTAGGAGGTCAGATGGGTCTCGTCACCGATGCCACAGCCATCCAGTTTCGCATGTTGAACCGTTCGAAGGGTCCTGCCGTCTGGAGTCCCCGTGCCCAATGCGACAGAGGGAAGTTCATCTGGAAATGGCGCGCTATGCTGGACGCTACTCCTAACCTCGATATCTGGCAAGACCAGGCAGAAGAGTTATTGGTAGAAGAAGGACAGGTTGCTGGTGTCAAGACCATATGGGGTTGTGAGCTGAGAGCCAAGTGTGTCATCATCACAGCAGGCACCTTCCTCAACGGACTGATGCACATTGGACGCAAGATGGTAGCTGGAGGACGCATAGCAGAACCTGCCGTCGCGCACCTGACCGAGAGCATTACCCGTCACGGCATTCGCTCTGCCCGAATGAAGACAGGTACCCCTGTCCGCATTGACAAGCGTAGCGTTCACTTCGAGGAAATGGAACGTCAGGACGGTGAAAACGGCTATTATAAGTTCTCCTATCTGGGCGAGCAACGTCCCCTGCAACAATTACCCTGCTGGGTATGCTACAGCAATGAGCAGGTGCACGAGATACTACGTAGCGGACTACCCGACTCGCCACTCTACAATGGACAGATTCAATCCATAGGACCACGCTATTGTCCTTCTATCGAGACCAAGCTGGTTACCTTCCCAGACCGTCCCCAACACCTGCTCTTCTTGGAACCCGAAGGCGAGGACACCAACGAGATGTACCTGAACGGCTTCTCGTCGTCGTTACCCATGGAGGTGCAGATAGAGGCGCTGAAGAAAATACCAGCCTTGAGAGACCTGAAGGTATATCGTCCAGGTTATGCCATCGAGTACGACTTCTTCGACCCCACCCAGCTGAAACACTCGTTGGAATCGAAAATCGTCAGCGGACTCTTCATGGCAGGACAGGTGAACGGCACAACAGGCTATGAGGAGGCTGGTGGGCAAGGTACGCTGGCAGGCATCAATGCTGCCCTGAAAGCAGGTGCTGCTGGCGGTGAGACAACAGAGAAGACCTTTGTGCTCCATCGCGACGAGGCATATATTGGAGTGCTGATTGACGACCTGGTAACGAAGGGAGTCGATGAACCCTATCGGATGTTTACCTCAAGAGCCGAATACCGAATCCTGCTGCGTCAGGACGATGCCGATGCCCGACTGACAGAGAAAGCCTATGAGCTGGGCATTGCCAAGCGCAATCGTTATGACTGGTGGATAGAGAAGAAAAAGCATATCGAAGAAATCGAAGAATTCTGCAAAACCTTCGCCATCAAACCCAAGGTGGTCAATGGAGCATTGGAAGCCGCAGCATCTACCCCACTCGTCTATGGTTGTAAGTTGGAAGACCTCGTAGCACGACCAGAGCTGAACTTCGAGAAGCTCTACCACATAGTGCCAGAACTGCACGAAATCATCGCACGACTACCCAACAGACAAGAAGAAATAGCCGAAGCGGCCGAGATACATATCAAGTACAAAGGCTATATAGAACGAGAGCAGATGGTAGCAGAGAAAATGCATCGTCTGGAGAACATAAAGATTAAGGGCAAGTTCGACTATCCTAACCTTTCGGCCATCTCAACAGAAGCCCGTCAGAAGTTAGAGAAGATTCAGCCCGAAACACTTGCACAAGCCAGTCGCATTCCTGGCGTATCACCCAGCGACATCAATGCTATGTTGGTGCTGATGGGGAGATGAATAGACGTGATATGTTTCACGTGAAACTTTCAGGGCAAAGACAAAACAATAATAACGTTAAAACCAAGAATTATGAACAACAAGATTTTAATGGAGCACCTTAGGTGTATTCCTGATTTTCCACGTAAGGGTATTAACTTCCGCGATGTGACAACCTTGTACAAAGATGCAGAGTGCATGAAGATTATGCTCGACGAGATGTACGAACTATATAAAGACAAAGGCATCACGAAAGTAGTGGGAGTAGAAAGCAGAGGTTTCATCATGGCCGCAGCTTTAGCCGGTAAACTAGGATGTGGCGTGGTGCTGGCCAGAAAACCAGGTAAGTTACCCGCAACGGTTATCAAGGAATCGTTCAGTAAGGAGTATGGTGTAGACACCGTTGAGATGCACATGGACAGCATCGAACCAGACGACGTAGTGCTCATCCATGACGATTTATTGGCAACAGGCGGAACAGCAAAAGCCGTATACAAGCTGGTGAAGTATTTCAATCCGAAGCAAATCTACATGAACTTCATCATTGAGATTACCGATGAAGAACTCCGGGGACGAGATCTGTTTAAAGACATCAACCTGACGACATTGATGGTCGTTTAGGAACGTTTCACGTGAAACATTAGATATGACGAAGGAAGAAAACGAGGCACGTTTAGAAAAGCTCAAGGCCATCGTAAGGTCGTTACCTGAGAAGCCAGGCAGCTATCAGTATTATGATGCTGAGGGAACCATTATCTATGTAGGTAAGGCCAAAAACTTGAAGAGTCGTGTCTCGTCATACTTCCATTCAGAAGTGGACCGTTTCAAGACCAAAGTACTGGTTTCCAAGATATATGATATCAGCTATACAGTAGTGAATACCGAGGAGGATGCGTTACTTTTGGAGAATGCACTTATCAAGAAGTACAATCCACGGTATAATGTCTTGTTGAAAGACGGCAAGACCTACCCCAGCATTTGCGTCACGAAGGAGTACCTTCCGCGCATCTTTTCCACCCGAACCATCAATAAGAAATGGGGCACATACTATGGTCCCTACTCGCATGTCGGAGCCATGAATGGCGTGTTAGACCTCATCAAGCGACTCTACCATCCACGTCCCTGCAAACAACCGATAACGCAGGAAGGTGTTGAGGGCGGAAAATATCAGGTTTGTCTTGAATACCATATAAAGAATTGTAGTGGTCCGTGTATCTCCAAACAGTCGTGGGACGACTACCAAAAGAGCATCCAACAAGCCCGCGAGATACTAAAAGGAAACACCCGTCAGGTGCAACGCAATCTGAAGGATGAGATGCTTCGTCTGGCAGAAGAACTCAGGTTTGAGGAGGCCGAGGAAGTCAAGAGACGCTACTTGCTTTTGGAACAGTTTGTGGCCCGTAGCGAGGTAGTGAGCCATACCATTGACAATGTCGATGTGCTGACCATTACCAACGATGACAAGGTGGCATTTGTGAACTATATCCATGTGTCGAACGGGCAAATTAACCAGTCGTTTACCTTTGAATATAAGAAGCGGCTTGACGAGACCGACAGCGAATTGCTCCAGCTGGCCATTGTCGAGATGAGAGAGCGCTTCCAAAGTCACGCCAAGGAAATCATCCTACCCGAAGAAGTCGATATCGACCTCGATGGAGTAACCATCACCGTGCCCCAGAGAGGCGATAAAAAGACGCTGTTGGAGTTGTCGCTGATGAATGGCAAACAGTATAAGTTTGACCGTCTGAAGCAGGCTGAAAAGCTCAATCCGGAACAAAAACAAGTCCGTCTGATGAAGGAGTTGCAAGACTTGCTGCACCTGCCTAAGCTGCCCTACCAAATAGAGTGCTTCGACAACTCTAACATCTCAGGCTCCGATGCTGTTGCCGCCTGCGTAGTTTTCAAGAAGATGAAGCCCTCGAAGCAAGACTATCGCAAGTATAATATCAAGACCGTTGAGGGCCCAGACGACTATGCATCGATGAAAGAAGTGGTATATCGTCGTTACAAGCGCCTTACCGAGGAGGAACAACCCCTACCCGACCTCATTGTTGCCGATGGTGGAAAAGGTCAGATGGAGGTTATCCGTCAGGCTGTACAGGACGAGTTAGGGCTCGATATTCCCATTGCCGGACTGGCAAAGAACGACCGCCACCGCACCAACGAGCTGCTCTATGGCTTTCCACCCAGGGTGATAGGCATTAAAGACACCTCAGAGCTGTTCCGCGTGCTGACTCAGTTGCAGGATGAAGTACACCGTTTTGCCATCACATTCCATCGAGATAAGCGTTCTAAGCACGCTTTACACTCCGAGCTTGACAACATCAAGGGCATAGGTCCCAAGACGCGTGACGAGCTTCTAAAGGCTCTCAAATCAGTCAAACGTATACGTGAGGCTGAACTGTCATCACTTTCAGCTGTCATCGGTGGCTCGAAAGCCCAGATTATCTACCGCCATTTCCACCCAGAAACAGAAGGCTAGCAATGGCCTGATACATCGTAATGGGAAGCCTATTTTCTCGTAATACGAAGGGCCGTCAATCGTAATACGAAGGGGCTTCCATCATAATACGAACCCAGGCAGTATTTCATACCATTCGCAGCCTTTGATATACATCATATTTATTGAAGATTTTGCAACGATGATAGTGATAACAAAAATAGGGGGTGTCATCGGT
>JAFPEE010000155.1 GCA_017389705.1 Prevotella sp. | reverse complement strand
GGTTGTTTTATCGGGGTGTTCTTTGTCTGCTCAAACTGTTTGTCATCCATTGTCAAAAAGTCAGCAACTATCAAGTCGACTTTTGTCTTTAGTGCTTTTTTAAGTAGGGGCTTAAGGCTATTTTCAATGAGCAAATCGTCAGAGTCGGGCATCAATATGTATTCTCCTTCCGCTATGTCGATACCATTGTTGCGAGCTACTGACAAACTTAAGTTCTCTTGATTGATAACCTTGATATTATCGTGTTGACTGATGATGTCGGCAATCATCTCCATACTGCGGTCTTTCGTACCATCATTGATGATGATGACTTCATAGTCCGCATCATCCAATCCTTGTTTGAAAATACTTTCGATACAAGGTCGAATGTATTTTTCAACATTGTAAACTGGTACGATAATACTTAAGTCCATAGAGAGTTGGTTTTATGCTGCAAAAATACATAGAATATTTGGCAGTTCCAAATAATTCTCGTTTTTTTATTTAAAGATGGAAAAAATTTCTATACCAGACTAAAATGACGCAAGGCATTCAGGATGCCGTCATCGTCAACGGAGGTTGTCGTGTAGTCGGCTTCTTGCTTGAGTGTTTCAAGGGCGTTGCCCATGGCCACGCCAATGCCTGCTGCTTTTATCATAGAGGTGTCGTTGCCACCATCGCCAAAGGCTATGGTGTGTCGAGGATCCAGTCCTAAGTGCGATGCCAACGCCAGGATACCCTCTCCCTTGTCAGCTCCTTTGGCTGTGATGTCTGTGAAGGCTGGATGCCATCGGCCAGAGGTGCAACTTGGAATTCGTGCCATCAGCTCGTACTCATACTCCTCAGGGAAGAATGGTGTCATTTGCAGGATTCTCTGTTGCAGAACTACCTCCAACGGTTTTGCCAGGTTAAGATTCTCTACGGCTATCTCAACACGGAAAATCTGGTCAACCTCTCCTTTCGGGTCGAGAACAGCCACATCCTTCTCCCCGACAACAATCAGCCCGTAGTTCTTTTCTTTGGCGTCCTGAACAACTACTTGTACAGCATCTTTTGGGATGTCTTTACACCTGACCACCTCATCGCCTACAAAGCATAAGGCTCCGTTGATGGTCACATAGCCGTCTATCAGATGCTCAATAGCTCCAAGGTTGGTGATAATCAGCGGTGGGCGCCCCGTTGCAATAAATACTTTATGTCCGTTGGCCTTGGCTTGGGTAAGAGCGAATATCGTAGATGGCGGAATCTCGTGTGTCTTGAAACTCACCAACGTTCCGTCGATATCAAAAAAGAGAGCCGTTTGTACCTTGATATTGTTCATCGTTAATTCTAATCATTCTCAAAATGTTCTGCAAAGATAGCGATATTTCGGCATTTCTTGCCACTTTTGAGCAAAAGTTTCGTTTTTTCTGCCCTATTCGTGAAAGTTTTTGCCTCGACAGACTTGTAGTCTCGGAAATTTTGTCTATATTTGCAAAAAATGTGCGATGCTATGACAAACTGGTACGACAAATACATGACTATCTATGGGCGCCCGTTTAGCGAGGTGCCTCAGGAGGTAATTGACGGAACACGGGATCGTTTGGCAAGGCTGCAGAGTCCTGAGCCATTGGCAAGTATTGTGATTATTGCCTATAATGAAGAGACGCACCTGCAGGCCTGTCTTTGGGCCATCAGCGAGATAAAGTGTAAGTACCCTGTAGAGATTATTGGTGTGGATAATGACTCGAAAGACCGTACCGCAGAGATTTACGAGAAGTCGGGTATCCCTTATTATACAGAGTATCAGCATTCGTGTGGCTATGCTCGTCGCTGTGGATTGCAGCATGCCAAGGGGCGTTTCTATTTTGATGTGGACAGCGATACACTCTATCCGCCACAGTATTATGAAGTTATGTTGGAGCATCTGCTGAAGCCAGGAGTGAGTTGTGCATCGGCAACTTGGAGCTATTTCCCTGACGAGAACCATTCCAAGCTGAGCTTGAAGCTGTTTGAGATGGCTCGCGACTTGTTCCTTTGGATTCAGCACTTCAAACGTCCTGAGCTCTCTGTTCGTGGCCTGGTGTTTGCCTATAATGCCGACTATGGCCGCAAGGAACCTTATCGAGTCGACATTATACGTGGCGAGGATGGCTCTATGGCATTGAACTTGAAGAAGTATGGTAAGATCGTTTTTGTCCGTGACCGTCGCTGTCGGGCCATCACGGGTTATGGTACCATTGGCAACCAGTCCATGTGGCAGAGTTTTGTCGACCATGTCAGGATTCAAATGAAGGGCATCAGCCGAATTTTCCACAAGACCGACCATTACGAGGATAGCGAGGACAATCTGGTGAAGAATCAATGAACCTGTTTAAGTAAATAAATTGATGAGTTAAAGTATGTGTGAATTGTACATGTGGCTAATATTTTATGCATACATACCTACATATTCTTTGTAAATTGCTGATATATAAATAAATATGCAATGTATGTATATAATGTATGTATATTCATTCCTACACTCTCTTTCTCAGCGGAAATCAGTCGGTACCTGAGTGGGAGTTTAATGCCGAGTGACTGGTAGTTTGCTACCGAGAAACCTTGGGTTTGCTACCGAGAAACTCAGAAGGAGCTATTTTGAGCTGGTTTTGTTGAAATATCTTCGCATTTATGTATGTATTATACATTTTCAAGTATAAACATACATTTTTTAATCTGTTGTATATTAATATATTATAAGAATAGTGCAGAGATGTATATCAAAATTATTAAAATTTCTTTGAAATAGTATTTGTGATGTCTCACTTTTTTATTACCTTTGTGGTCTGAATGAGTAAATAGTGACAGTATGAAAAAGATAACTTTGATGAAGCCTTATCGCCAGACAGAAACGTTGCGTTTGGAGGAGTTGCCGGAATTGGTAGATTTGATCAGAAGCGTGGAGTACCGCACGCTGATTGGTGAGATTCGCAAGAACTACCCGATATATCATTGGCAGCGTGAGGTCGACGGCACGATGACAGGGGCTGAGTTCTTTACCAATGTGTTGCCTCGTGTCTGCTTCGCCTCGGAGCTGGTGAACAAGAACCACCAACGCGTCACTCGTGGCTATACAGGGCTGGTGCTACTGGAGGTGAACAACCTGACAGGGCTGGACGAGGCAGAGGCAGTCAGGAAGGGTGCCGGTGAGATACCCCAGACGCTGATGGCCTTTGTGGGAGCCTCAGGAAGGAGCGTGAAGATTGTCTGCCGGGGTGAGCTGTTCCCGAATAATAGGCAGGATGGCGATGCGGAGGCGTTACCCGTGGTCGGTCAGCAGATAACTGATTTCCATGAAAATCTGTATGAGCGTGCCCGTCTGGCCTATAATGCCCAGCTTGGGGTGACTATAGAGAAGCTGGAACCCAGGACGGACCGCACTTGCTACCTGAGCATGGACGCAGAGGCCGTCTACAATCCGATGGCTATCCCCTTCTATGCCCTTGCAGAGAAACCTTCGCAGACGTTGTCACTGGTGCGTCGTTCGATGCTGGAGAAAGACGATGACGACGCTGGGAGGAGTCGCTACATGAATCTGCACCACCTCTTTGAATATAATATGGAGAAGGCTTACGACGAGTGTGAGGGCATCACGGACAAGGAAGAACACCGCCATCTGTTGCTGACGCGTTTGGCCGTTCATTGTCTTGAAACTGGCATCCCGATGGCTATTGCCAAACGGATGGCCCGTTATCGCTCTTGCAGTCTTGGCGACGACGACCTGCTGATTGATAAGGTGTTCGGCAATGTCTATCGCCCTCAGCTGGTGAAGCGTTACGAGGAGCGTAGGGGCTACCGGCCTGAGCGCAACGTTCCTGCAGAGACGTTGTTGACCATGAAGATAGACATCTTCCTGAACGAGAACTACGAGATTCGGAAGAACATCATGTGTGGTGTGGCTGAGTTTCGTGAGCGTACAGGCATTGGCTTCGCTTTCCGCGACCTGACGGAGGAGGCACGCAACTCCATCACGATGCGAGCGCTTATGCAGGGCATCAAGTGTTGGGATAAGGACATCCGTCGCTATGTCAACTCTGAGGATATTGAGCAATACGACCCTCTGAACGAGTTTCTGGAGAGTCTGCCTAAATGGGATGGTGAGGACCGCGTGACACTTTTGGCCCGGAGGATTCCGACCGACTATGAAGAATGGCCAGAACTGTTCCGTCTGTGGATGCGCTCGATGGTGGCCATGTGGTTGGGCAAAGGTCAGCTGACGGGCAATGCACTTGTTCCTCTTTTAATAGGTCGCCAGGGTTGTGGCAAGTCCTCGTTCTGTCGCATCTTGCTGCCCCATAATCTGCGCGACTACTACAACGACCGCATCAACTTCAAGAACGAGAACGACCTGAATCTGGGCCTGACCAGCTTTGGACTCATCAACCTGGACGAGTTCGACAAGATTACCCAGCGCCAGCAGATTGTGCTGAAATACCTGGTCTCTACTGCTGACCTAAAATATCGTCCTCCATACGGAAAGGCCTACTCCGAGCATCGACGCTTCGCCTCCTTCATCGGTACCACCAACGAGATGACACCCCTGACGGATCCCAGCGGAGCACGTCGTTTCATCTGTGTAAGAGCGGATGGCGATATCGACTTCCGCTCTCCCGTTAATTATCAACAGCTCTATGCCCAGCTGTTGCACGAAATCCAGAATGGTGAACGCTATTGGCCAACCCGTGAGCAGGAACAACAACTCATGCGTCGCAACTTGAAGTTCCAGCAAATCAGCGGATTAGGCGAGATGCTGCTATCCGTTATCGAGCGACCCGTCAACGACGGAGAAGGGCAATGGATGTCGCTGAAGGATCTCTCTGCCTTGTTGAAGCAGACTTTCAAGGGTTACAAGGAAGAGGCAGGTACTTTTCAGAAGATAGGTGTTTACCTCAGTCGCCCTGAGCTCCAGTTCAAGAGCAAGCGCATGAGCGCAGGAATGGTCTATTGGGTAAAGCTGAGGGAGTAAGAAGGAAATCCTGCTGCCCCATTTGGGGAGAGGTTGCTGATAAAAAGTTATTGTCTTTATATGGGTATTTCGAAATAATTTAGTACTTTTGCAGAAAAATAGGAGTAGCATGGAGAGATTCTTTAATACAGCAGGACCGAATGTCATCGAAGATAGCTATACTTTGGATCCGTTAAAACGCTTTGATTTAGACGATATATTGATGTATATTCGTCAAAAACGTTATTTTGTGCTTCATGCACCTCGCCAGACGGGTAAGACTTCATGTATGCTGGCATTGCGTGACTATCTGAATGCTGCCGATGACTATATTGCCGTTTATGCCAACGTAGAGGGAGGGCAGGCTTCAAGGAATGATGTGCAGAGTGTTGTCAAGTCTACTGTTGATACATTGGCTGAGCAATTTCGTGGTGTTCTAAAAAGTGATTTGCCTCTGGAAATTCGTCGTGAAGTGCAGGATGTTGGAAAAGATTCCATGCTCGCTACTTATCTACGCCGCCTGTCAGAGGCTCTGCCAAAGCCTATCGTCCTGATATTGGACGAAATAGACGCATTGGTGGGCGACAGTCTGGTTAGTATACTCCGGCAGTTGCGTTCAGGGTATGCCGATCGTCCCAAGTCTTTCCCGCAAACCGTCATACTCTGTGGTGTCCGTGATGTGCGTGACTATCGTATTGTGCTGTCTAATCAAGACATTGTGACGGGTGGTTCGGCTTTTAATATCAAGACAGAGTCGCTACGTTTAGGCAATTTCTCAAAGGAAGAGATACACGAACTCTACATGCAACACACTGACGAGACAGGCCAGAAGTTTGATGAAGCTTGCTTCCCACTGGTATGGGATGCCACCGAAGGCCAACCATGGCTGGTGAATGCATTGGCTCGTGAAGCGACATGGAGCATGAAGGAGAACCGTGACCGTAGTGTTGTGATTACACCCGAAATCATGTATCGAGCCCAGGAAAATCTGATATATCGTCGTGATACACATATTGACATCCTGATTGACAAATTAAATGAGCCAAGGGTGAAGCGTGTGATTGAGCCAATCCTGTCAAACAGCGATGAACCAGTAGAGGCTCTTGTGCCTTCTGATGACATACAATATGTAGAAGACATGGGCCTAATCAAACGGGAACGCGCGAAGACCATTCGTATTGCCAATGGCATCTATCGGGAGATTATTCCTCGTGAACTGACATGGAGCACCCAACAGATGATGGCACAGCAGCCTCAATGGTATCAGAATGCTGACAACAGTATTAACATGGAGAAACTGTTGCTTGAATTCCAGCAATTCTTCCGTGAGAACAGTGATGCCTGGATTGGCAAGTTCGACTATACTGAGGCAGGACCACAGTTGCTGCTGCAATGCTTCTTGCAACGAATAGTCAATGGTGGAGGCTATATTGACCGAGAATACGGACTTGGCCGGAAACGGACGGACTTGTTGGTTCGTAAACCACTAACAGAAGGCTATGGTGGTCCTATCCAGCGAATTGTGTTGGAACTGAAGATAAAAAGAGGTGCTATAGAAAAGGTGATAGAAGATGGCCTGCGTCAGACATCTGAATACATGGACACTGTCGGCTGTGTCGATGAAGGCCACCTCATCATTTTCGACCGGTCTAAGGAAAAATCGTGGGACGAGCGCATCTGGCACAAACCATTCGAATACCAAAATCGTACGATTATGGTATGGGGAATGTAATTGATGCTGTGAGGCAATTTCACCTGTTAACGGTTTCAAGAGCATTGAAGAAATCTCTGGCGTAGCTTTCTTTATCGAATAGTTTGGAGCGTTCGAGGGATGCTTTACTCATAGCTTTACGCTTCTCGGGATGCTCATAGAGGTCGAGAATGGCATTGGCAAGATTGTCGACAATGTTTTCCCTTTCTACGATACAGGCGACGTCCTCACAGATTTCAGGGATTCCTCCGCTGCGAGTTGTAATCAAGGGCAATCCCGCAGCCATTGCCTCAACTACAGTCAGTCCAAATGGCTCTTCCCATATGGATGGAATGACGGCCAAGTCGCCCATCTTCAGGTATGAGGGTACCTGCTGATAGTTCACAAAGCCGGTAAAGATGATTTGCTCTTTGATAGGCTCGGCCTCCTCTTTTAGTTGCAAAATGAATGGGCTGAGGACTTTATCTTTCCCGTAGGCACTAGCTCCGATAATGATCAACCGCAGGTTGGGCAGGTTCAGCGTTTTAATGGCTTGAACCAGTTGCAGGATGCCTTTTTCCTTAGTCAGTCTGCCACTGTACACGATGACAAAGTGCTGCTTGTTGAGCCCATGTTTTGCCCTATCAAAAGCCCTGGCATGGGTAAATCGTTCTATGTCAATGGCATTATGAACCGTCAGGCATCGCTTGTAATCAGGGTTGACAGCCTGTACTTGATGGGTGATAAAGTCGGAAATGTTGATGACACCATCATAGCCCGTCAGAATCTCTTTGGCACTTCTTGTCTCCCGATTCAGGAAGTTGTTATGCAGATGGAGGACCCACCGTGTCTGGATGCTGTTTTTGGCAGTCAGTATATATCCAGGCCTATTCTCAATGATAACGGCATCATAGTGCTTGGACTTTATCTGCCTGAGAGTCTCATGCAAGAAATATTCGATGGTGTAGTGATAGTATCCGTTCTTGTGAGTAAGACTGAACAGATTCTTCTGAATCTTTGCCCACCAGCTGTTTACCTTAATATATATATAGTGGTTGACACTTGACTTCAAGGCCGCATGCTGCTCAACATCAGGATGCCAGATGCTGTAGATGGTGATATCGTGCAGCTGGTGCTGGTCGTTGTACTCCAGATAGAAGTCTATAAGATTCTCTACAGCTCCCCCTTGAACGGCCGGAACAGGAAGTATCCCTGATGTGAGAATTGCAATCTTCATAGGCTCACCAATCAAAAATCTCTTTACCATTTTCAAAATGGAAGAAATCAACTATTTTCGAGAAGCTGTCTTCTGTAAACTGTTGTTCTTTTGATTCGAGAAAACATAGGGGAACTTCGCCTATGAACGATGCCCAACGACTATAGCTGCTGAATGGACCAATGATCCTGTCACAAACCGAGAGGGTGTAAAGGTCAAGAATGGCTCCAGATGGCTCCTTGCCGAATCGTCGACAATCACAACCTTCAAAAATGTCGAGGGATAAGTCTTCGTTTGAGCTAATGAAGAACGATACATTCCTATTCGGATAAAGGTGCTTTATACGCAGCATAAACTGGTGGTATTCCTCAAGTTCGTAAAAAAAACGTCCTTCATTCCATGTCGCATAGTCGCCACGACGGATATGTACACCAACCACGATATCTGAGGTTGCTTTCATTTCTGCAATCAGCCCTTCAGCCTTCTGCATAATCTCGTCCTTAGGACGGAAAATCTGCTTTAGCTGTGGCAATGTCTGCTTAAGGTAACGGATGTCAGTACGTGTCTGCCAGCCCTTGGTAAAGCCTAGCAACTTGAACACCTTGTCCCAGTTTTCATTATGTGTCACCTTCCACGTAAGTCCCTTGTAGTTGTTCCATCCATTGCCTCGCTCCAAATACCATTTATGCCACAGAGGGAAATAAATAAAAGGTGCATGTAGAAGATTGGGGAAATCCTCTATGGTCCAATCATAAAAGATTATCACCATCTTTTTGTGTTCAGCTATACACTGAGCAATCGAGGCAACATATGTCCAAAGACGGTTGCACGTCTGTCCTGGGGCGTCACAAATAACTCGCATATTCCTTGCAAAGATACAAATAAAAAGTGAATAAAGAATAGTGAAAAGTGAAAAAATCGCAACCGTTCCCCAAAAATGTTCAATGTTCAATGTTCAATGTTCAATTATTTTTGTATCTTTGCATGTCATATTGACATTAATGTGGAGTTTCTGATGTCGACAGAATTGGCACCGAGGGTGACGTTCAGCAAGATAGGAATAGACCATTCACTCGATTTTGTGAAGGGTTATGCTATTATTTGTGTCTTGTTGAATCATTGTCTTGATGATGAAATGCGCCAACAGATATTTTTCGGTTTGTGGGGTCTGCCAGCAGTTCCTCTATTCCTGTTGGTACAGGTCTTCCATGCCTATAAGCAGGGGTTTGACAATAGCCGGCCTAATTTTCGTAAACTTTGGAACCGTGCCTTGAGACCTTTCGTCATAGTTGAAGTGCTTGACATACTACTCAAGGCATTATTGAATCCCCTTTATTCCGTTGGTGATTTTATAGCCACTTCTGTTTTTTGGGGAGGCAGAGGTCCGGGATCATACTATCCATGGATATTCTTTCAATTTGCCATCTTGCTGCCATTACTCGCACCGCTTTTTCGCAAGGTACATGGTGTGAAGTTGGCTCTGCTGTTCTTGACAATGTCAATAGCGGTTGAAGTCCTATGTAATATCATCTCTATGCCTGGCTGGCTATACCGTCTGCTTTGCTTCCGCTATCTTTTTTTGATATACTTGGGTTACCTGCTAGTCAATCACGGAGCAGTGCTAAACAAGTATACATTGCTGCTGTCAGTCATCAGTATAGTGGCACTTTACTATTTTGATTATGTAAAACCAGACTGGCGACCTTGGTTCTTCCATTCGGTAGACTGGCCTGGTGCTCATTGGATATGCTATTTCTACATTGCTTTCCCAATGATGTACCTATTGGCTGCGTTCTTCTACTGGTTGCCACCTAACGGACTCCTGGAAAATGTAGTGTGTAGGTTGGGTCGACATTCTTATGCCATCTTTATCTTTCAGCTTTTCTACTTCGTAATTATAACCCCCTATGTAAAACAATTATTGGGTACCATCGGGCATGACAACTTAGAGTTGGCTCTCTATATTATTCTTTCTCTGGTATTGTGTACGGTACCCGTCATCTTATTTGTATCAGGAAAAAAAGACTTAACTATTCTTTATTGGCTTGGAGGTGTGATTACTGCTTTTGTTGCTGCCATTGTCGGATTTGTGTGGTGGTGGCGTCCATTTTATACGCCAGCAGAACCTATCCCGTCTTACCAGGTGATGCATCATGATGACGACACCTTGCGAGTCATCATGATAGGCGATAGTTGGGCACGTTTCCATGTTACCTTGCGTCGCGATTCCTTGTTGGAAAAGAATCTCAGGCAGGTTCTGCACTCAAAGAAGGTTACACTTCGTGCTCAAGGTAAAGGAGGAATGACAAGTGGTGAGATTTATGAAAAGATGAGTGCTGAGCGTACTATGGCTATTGATTTCGATTTGAATGATTGTTTTCAACCATTGATTGATACGGGGCCTGACTATTGCATCATATCGGCAGGCATAAACGATGCCCGTCAGCGTCGTGGAAAAAACTATTATGTCGTAAACTACATGCAGATCATCCAACTGTTGCTCCATGCTGGCATCCGACCTGTCATTATTGAGGTGCCTGAAGTTGAAATTGATGAGGCTTTTGATGGCAATACACTCTATTACCGACTACGTTCACAGATTTGTATGTATTATCTCCAGACAGGCTTGCGAGGAACGAAAGACTATCGTGAAGCATTGAAAGAGACTTTAGTGTCGCAGAACTTGATGGATAGTGTACTCTATATTCCATATAAGTCATGGAATCCTGATGGTTGGCGAGACAAACGAGACATTTATGTGGATGATCATTTCCATCTGAATCTTCCAGGCTATGCTATTTTTGACTCATGTCTGGCAACTGAAATAGCCAAAGATTACAAGGAACGCCGACGTCACATACAAAAATGAGAAGAAGGAAGATAATCATTAAGTTTACTGTTCATCGTGAAGTAAGAACTTTAACTTATTGTAAATTGTGGGTTTGCGGGCAACGAAATACTTCATGCCTCGTGTTATAACGAGCAAAGCCAGAAAGTAAAAAAGCAATAGCAATGGGTAAATGACTATGGCATAAACTGCGAGGTGGAGGAGGGTAGTTACCTGAGGCTCGATGATATAGTAGCGCAATAATAAGGTGATGACAACAAAGCAGGCAAATATAATATAATAAGGTGTCATGCCCTTCCAATAAAAAGTGACACTTTTGTGCAGTCCTCTGGAGAAAAGAAAGTAGGGCTTCCAGAAGAAGGCGATAAAAAAGACGCTGATAATCTTTCCCAGTAATATACCTACAATGCCATAGAATGGTGCCAGACACAAGGTAACAGCCAGGTTGACAAATAACTCTGCCCATGCTGCCCAGACATCTGAAAATAGCCCATGTGCTGATATAAACATTTCGACAACGCCTCGGGAAAGGAAGATGAAGATGTTAAAGACCAATAGGTATACGATGAGGTCACTTAGCCGATATTGGGTACCAAACCAACAGACGATAAAAGGCTGTAGGAAAAGCAGTAGGCCAAAAACGACAATACCAACAATCAAAAAACGTATTGCTGTCAGCTCCCAAAAGACCTTCATCGTATTTTTATCGTTGCCCTCAGCCACCAAGTTGCCAATGCCGGCATTCATGCCGTCGCTGAGGATGTTGACCAGGAAGTTCAGCTTGCTAGTAATGATGGTATAGTTGCCATAAAATGCTACCTGAATGACGGAAACGAACATACCGACTAATATCTCGTCACTACGATAGAGAATGAAGTTCTTGATGCGCTGGACGAAAATCTGACGGGTTTTCTTCAATACCTCAGGGTGTTTCTTGAGATTGGCCTTGCCTTCCTTCAGGCTTATGCGTAACCAAGGATACTCCTTACGGATGCGGTAGTTGAAGACAATACAACCGATGATGGTAAACACCAATCCGACAACAACCCACAGATAGAGATTGCGGTAATAATAGGCAAGGATTATTTGAACGATACTCTGTACAAGGGCAATGGTTTGGAAATAGGCATTCACGACATATTGGCGTTGATTGGCACCAACCAAAAGCTGTCTGTAGTTGAAGATATAACCCACCATCGATGTTGCCAGAAATGAGAAGAAGGCAAAATAGACAAGCGGCAGTCCCGTTCCGAGATGCCCAAACCACCAGGGGAAGAATAAGCTGATGATAAGACCGCCTGCACCAATGATGAAGCCGATACAGCGATAGAGAAAGGCCAGCATCGACATGACTTCGTTAATCTTCTGGTGATTGTCTTCCTGCAAAGGTTTATAGAGGAAGTAAACAATGCTGGTGCCAATACCTAACTCGGCAACACTGAGGAAACTCATGATATTCATGAGCATGCCAGTCAGGCCTATAAACTCTGCGCCAAGACAATCGAGAAATACTTTTCGAGAGAAAAAGGCAAGAAATAAGGACAGGACATAAAAGAACATGCCCACCTTGATATTCATGACGCTTCTATGAACCCGCTCACTCATAGACTTACTTATCGTGAGTAGTGTGGATGAAGTCCGTATTCTTACGGTCTATCTTCAGGATGTTAAGCACCATTTTCCAAACAAGCTTTGGGAGAGCGAGAATTTTGCCAAAGACAGAATGCTTGCGAAGCTGTCTCGGGGTGGCGATATATAGGGCAATGCAGATGGCCAGGAATAGACACCACCACTTGATATACCAATAGTTATCGAAGATAAGGGAGATGGGTGTCATCAGTAATGCCATGCCAAAGGTAGCAACCACCAGCATTGATCGGGGAATCAGGGCTTGCTGGATAGTTTTATCGATGAAGTCTAGATTGGAGGTGGCGATTGCCGTCGGAATATAAGGCAGCAAATTGAACAAGCTTTGTATTTGCGCTGTCATCCAGCGCAGGCGTTGCTTTTGGAAATTGTCCTTATTGCTGACCTTTTCATCGAAGACATGGATGTCGGGCTCGTAGTGGATATAGACTTTCTGTTTTAGTAGAAGCGCTTCTAACTCGCGGTCCTCACCAGCAGTACTGAGCTTGTAGACATTCTCTTTAAACCAATGATAATCGAAACACATGCCGGAGCCAATCAAAGCAGATGAAAGTCCGATGCGGTTGTGAGCCTTACGGAAGATGGTATTATTGATTTCCTCACTAACACCATCAAGCACAGCTATATCGTTGTCGCAATTCTTTGCACAACGGTGGCATTGGATGGCCTTATAACCTTTGGCACACTCTTCATTGAGTTGTTCCAAAAAGTGAGCTTCTACGACATTATCTGCGTCAAGGATTACAATAAAATCGTATTCTTCCTTGATTTGGTCCATGGCATATTGCATGGCTTTAGCCTTGCTGCTTTTCTCAAAGACTGGCTGAAGTAGGGTGATGGGGAGTGCCGCCAGCTTTTGGTTGGTCTCAGGCTGCATGTGATCAGAAATGACAGCTACATGAAATCTTTTGTAGGGATAGTACTGCCCAATGAACTTCTGAACAGAGGATATAATGACCCGGTCTTCGTTGTAGGCTGGATATAATATAAGGTAGGAGAAGAACTCCTTCTTGCGCATCGACAGCACTTTACCAGTCAAGAAGGTGGTTAAGTCAGAGACACGTTTCTTCCATAGTGTTGACACCAGGGCAAAAAACAGGATG
>JAFPEE010000154.1 GCA_017389705.1 Prevotella sp. | reverse complement strand
CTTCGTCAATCGTCCACGAGTGCTGTCCGATACTGGCATCTCCAAAGCCCATGCAGCCGAGGCAAATGCGCGACACATTGAGGTCTGAGTTTCCAAGTTTTACGTATTCCATATTGTTGCTTAAGTTATTTCAAAGTTTCACCATACGCCTTACCCATCTTCACGCAGTCACCAATAATGTCGCCTGTACGCAGGTATTTATAGGTGGGCATCTCGAAAAGCACGGGTTTCAGTTTTGTGTAGTCAGGCTTTCCCTTCTCGTCGAGCATTGTTTCTTCGACGTAGGTATTGAGAATAGTGCAGATGTAGTTCTTAAAGCCGTCAATCTCGTATGTATCAATGACCTCGCACTCCATTACCAGTGGCGATTGTTCGATGACGGGCATACCAGCCTCGCCCAGATGATAAGGCAGCACGCCCGACTTGTCCGTTTTTGCCCCGCTTACTGTTCCCGTATAGTCTGCAGCAGCCACAAACTGCTCGTCGATTATGTTCACCGACAGGCGTTTGGTCTCGTCGATGGCCTTGATGCTATGGTGTGAAGAATGGATGCTCAGCAGCATTTTCGAGTGGCTGACGATACCGATGTGAGCCACCAACAGCCAGTTTACTTTCCCTCCTTCTCCTATGGTTCCTACAACCGTGGCTGGCGTGGGATAGAGAGCCAGTTTCTGTCCGATGTTCTGTTTCATATTATTCCTTTATTTCAGTTTGTTATACACTTCGTCAGTCACAGGCTCAAGCCACTCATTCGAAGCTCCTTCCTGAGCATCACGGTGATAAGTAAGGTGTTGGAACCATGAATCTTTTGCGGCTCCGTGCCAGTGTTTTACCTCTGCAGGAATGGCGATGACTATGCCAGGAGTCATCTCGACGGCATCCTTGCCCCATTCCTGATACCAGCCACGACCACTGACACAGATGAGTACTTGTACTGCTTTGTGGTGGATATGCCAGTTGTTACGGCAGCGAGGCTCGAAGGTAACGTTTATAACACCACCGCCAACGTCAGCCAGATAACTCTGACCGATGAAATACTTGCCGTAAGGGTTCGGTTCGCCTTTCGGCCATTTGCTGCGCAAGGTATACCCCTCGCTGTCGAGCCAGGCACAGAGTTCATCAACCAGTTCCTGACTATTGCCCATGTTCACGGCTCCCTGCTTGTGGGCAGCCAACTGTGGAACAACACCTTCGAGACCACTCAGGGCAGCAACGGTCACTATCTCGCGGTCGGCAGCAGAGAGTTGGTCGCTGGCGAAGATGTCACCGAAGAGGTGCGATTTCAGATAGTAGTCATCCTGCGGACAGAAGTTGTAATCGAAAGAACGGCCAGAGAGTTTCGTCTGCACCTCTGTACCTTGCTTCAGAGCTTTTGCAGCGTCATCCCATATTTCAGGACGTTTCCAAGGCTTTCCTTCCTGCCATGAGGGCTGTTTGTTATCCAACACCTTATTTAGAACGCCTAATGCATTCAGCGAGCGTGGAAAGCCCGTGTAGGCATAGAGCTGTGAAAAAGCCTCCTTCAGCTCATTGATAGTCACGCCGTTGTCGAGTGCCATCTTCACGGCAGGCTCCAACCGTTCCAAATCACCCTGTGCCATCAGGCAGGCACATGCTGCCAATCCCTTTTGTCTTTCGGTCATCGTCTGACCTTGTATTGTCGCCATAGTCATTACTGCTATTATAAATGTTACTATTCTTTTCATCTGATAATCTTAACTTTGTTGAACTTGCTCACGTTCGGAAATAAAAATGAATTTTCATTTCTCTCACTTAATCGCAACTTTTTTCCCGTCTTTAATCACAATACCCTTTTGTCCTACCAGAGCGAGAGTGCCCTGCAGCGTATAGACCTTTGACTTTTTTACGTCAGACTTAACATGGCTGATTCCTGTCGTAGATGAATGAAAGTTCTGTGTCGGCAGCCAGTTCTCAATCAGCGAATTGCGGTTGGAATGGTTGCTGGCATTAATCCAAAGCGCATCACCTGCCCATGTCACATTGGGGAGCAATCGCTGGGCATCTGCCACTACGCCGCTGATACCACTCGAATGACTCGACACAATCATCGCCACCGTCTTGCCAGCCAATTTTGTTCTGTTCTGGAAGAGGAAGGTCTGCATAATAGCCGCCATCTGGCTCCACCAGAGCGGAGTCACGATGATGATATTTTGATAATCATCGATACTGACAGTCACGGGGTCGATGGCTGGATAACTGCTTGCATCGTTGGGATTCGCCTTAATGGCGTTCAGCAGTTGCGTACCCAGGGCATAGTTGTTCGCCTCATACCTAAGTCCTTTCTCTGCGGGTTGAATCTCCAATTGGTCAGCCGTAATCTGACTGGCCAGGCTGTTCACTATCGCCTTGCAGTTGCCCGTGTAGCTGTAATACACAATTAGCGTCTTGGCCATGTGGGCCTGATACTGATTTGTCTCTGCCTTCACCTCGCTGTCCGACGAACAGCAGGTCAGCAGCAAAGCTGTCATAAATAGTAAAAAATGTCTCATATATTACGTATTATTTAACTCTCTTGAAAATTCTGCTCATCGTCTCAGTGGCGAGCGGTGTGAGGTCTTGCAGTTTCAGTGACTTCACCATGTGGAGTGTGCCCTGCTTGTATTTCTGGAAGTGCGCGGTCTGGATGTGGTGCTGATAAGCCTGTTGCGAAGCGTAGATTTCAAGGATTCTTATTTGAGTGCTGTCCTCCTTCATCTGATTTGGGAAGAGACAGAGCACACCGGGCTCTTCGGCCAAGCTCTTCTGCTGAATCTCTATTGCAGCAGTGAGATAGGCTTCGAGGTGTTCAGGATGTACTTCTATCTCGGCAATGCGAACGAGCATCGTATCATCATGCTTTTCCGCTGTCGGTTTGTCGGAGGACAGTCCCAACAGCCATTCGGCATTCTTTTGGAGAATCATCTCGCGATACGCTGCAAGGTCTGGCTCAGTAGTCAGGTACTGTTGCATGCGCTGGAGGCTCTGGGTGAGCACCTGCGGGGCGACGTAGGGATAGTCGGAACCATAGAGCAGATGGTCGGGCGTGGTGATGGTGAGCAACATGCGGATGACCTCTGGCGAGTGGGCACCGGCGAGGTCGTAGTAAAGGGCTGCGAGGTTGGCATCCCAGTCGATATCGCCCACGAGTTTATTAGCTTGCATCACGGGAGTTAGCGACTGCATGCGCGACACCATCAGCGGCAGATAGGCTCCGCAATGCGGCACTACCACCTTGACGTTGGGGTAGCGAGCCAGCACATTACGACTGATCATATTCGACACGGCACGGGTGGTCTCTGAGAGATATTCCTGCATGGCGAGGGGTGTCTGCTGCATCACCTGTTTGTTAACGGGGTCTGGACGATGTGGATGCAGGATGACGAATGCCTTACGTTCATTGAGGAACGAGAAGAGGGTGTCGAGTTCTGGGGCACCCAAATACTGACCATTGACGTTAGTGGCCAGTTTGATACCGTCGGCACTCAGTACATCCAGAGCATAGCGGGCTTCCTCGATGGCTGCATCTACATCGGGTAGTGGCAGAGCTGCACAGAAGCGGAATCTGTCAGGGTGCTCGTATTTCAGTTTGGCTGCTGCCTCGTTGGTGGCACGTACAACCTTCGCAGATGTCGGCTGAGGAGCCGCTAATGTCAAGACTGATGTATGAATACCCGCTTCGTCCATCCACTTTAGTTGCGCCTCTGCATCCCACTTCGGAAGAGGAAAGCCCTCGTCCAACAGCCTTCCCTCCTTGTCGAGGGCAGACATAAACTCAGGTGTGATGATATGCGAGTGCATATCAATCACGCCCTGAGCCTGCATCATCGTTGCAAACAGCGTTGCTATAATCGTTGTCCTTATTCTCATAAAAGTACTATCTTTTTTTATTTCTCATCTCCCTTTGGAGGGGTTGGGGGGAGGCTATTCCATTGAGTGTTCCCAACCGCCACGTGTATCGATACCTGTAGCATCTGCGAGAGTTTCGAGGCGTGCAACTTCCTCTGAGGTCAACTGAATCTTAGCGGCCTCGGCAGCCTCGATGACGTGACGCTCTTTGGTGGCTCCGATAATGGGCTGTGT